>NZ_RZSW01000035.1:0-23941 GCF_003997375.1 Mesorhizobium sp. M5C.F.Ca.IN.020.29.1.1
CGCAGTGCCGCGTCGAGGTTCGACAGCGGCTCGTCGAACAGGAAAACCTTCGGGTTGCGCACGATGGCGCGGCCGATGGCGACGCGCTGGCGCTGGCCGCCCGACATCGCCTTGGGCAGGCGGTCGAGATATTTTGTCAGCTGCAGGATTTCCGCGGCCTGGCGCACTCGCTTGTCGATCTCTGCCTTGCTCTCCTTGCCGATCTTCATAGAGAACGCCATGTTGTCGTAGACGGTCATGTGCGGATAGAGCGCATAGGACTGGAACACCATGGCGATGCCCCGCTTCGACGGCGGCACGTCGTTGACCACCTCGCCGTCGATCCTGAGCTCCCCGGAGGTGATTTCCTCAAGCCCGGCGATGGACCGCAGCAAGGTCGACTTGCCACAGCCGGAAGGGCCGACGAAGACGATGAACTCGCCCGACTTTATGTCGAGGTCGATGCCGTGGAGAATGTTGAGATTGCCGTATGATTTCTTCACTTGCCTTAGCATGACATCGGCCATGATTCCCTCCAGTGAATTGCAAATTCAGTTGACACGCCCGAACCAGGCGCCGTAGCCACCGAGGCGGATAGAGCCGACGCCAGTTTGTCCCGAAAACCCGTGCCCCGGCAAGGGCTGCAGCGAGCGTCCGCCGAGATCGATTTCGGCCGGTCGGCTGCCGAGATTGAAGGCGCAGACGATCTGCTCGTTGCCCTCGCGGCGCGTGAAGGCGACCGTATCGCCCTGGCTTTCGATGAAGTCTATTTCGCCCTTGGCCAGCGCCGGATGCAAACGGCGGAAAGCGAGAAAGCGCCGGTAGTGTTCGAGCAGCGAGCTGTCGTCGCCCTGCTGCACATCGACCGCTTGCGAAAGGTGCTTGGCGGGCACGGGCAGCCAAGGCCTCGCCTTGGAGAAGCCGCCATTGCCGTCCGCGCCATTCCAGACCATCGGCGTGCGGCAGCCGTCGCGGCCCTTGAACTCCGGCCAGAAGCGGATGCCGTAGGGGTCCTGCAGGTCCTCGAATTGCAATTCCGCTTCGCCAAGGCCAAGTTCCTCGCCCTGATAGATGCAGACCGAACCGCGCAGCGACATCAGCAGCGCCGAGATCACCTTGAGATAAGCGGTCTGGTCGGCCTCGCCCGCCGCCCAGCGCGAGGCAGTGCGCATCACGTCATGGTTGGAGAAGGCCCAGCACGACCAGCCGTCGCTGGCAACCTTGCCGAAGGCTTCCAGCACCGAACGCACCTTTGCCGCGCTGATCTTTTCGGGCGCCAGGAAGTCGAACGAATAGCACATGTGCACCCGCTTGCTGCCGACGGTATAGGCCGCCACCACCTCGAGCCCGCGCTGCGAATCGCCGACTTCGCCGACCGCCGCCGTCGCCGGATATTCGTCCAGCAGCGCGCGGAAGCGTTCGAGGAAGCCGAGATTTTCGGGGCGGCTCTTGTCGTAGAGATGGTCCTGGTAGTTGTAAGGGTTGACGGAAGGAGCGGTCTGGTCGTTGCGCTCTTCGGGCGGCAGCGGCGGATTGTCCTCCAGGCCCTGGCTGTGGAAGTAGAAATTGATTGTGTCGAGGCGGAAGCCGTCGACGCCGCGCTCCAGCCAGAAGCGGGTGACATCGAGCAGCGCATCCTGGACCGCCCGGCTGTGGAAGTTGAGATCGGGCTGCTCGGCCAGGAAATTATGCAGGTAATATTGCTGGCGGCTGGTGTCCCACTGCCAGGCCGAGCCGCCGAAGATCGACAGCCAGTTGTTGGGTGGCGTGCCGTCGGGCTTGGCGTCGGCCCAGACATACCAGTCCGCCTTCGGGTTGGTGCGGCTCGAGCGGCTTTCCCTAAACCACGGATGGATGTCGGCGGTATGCGACAGCACCTCGTCGATCATCACCTTGAGCCCGAGCCTGTGCGCCTCGGCGGTCAGGGCATCGAAATCGGCCAGCGTGCCGAACATCGGATCGACGTCGCAATAGTCTGATACGTCGTAGCCGAAATCCTTCATCGGCGACTTGAAGAACGGCGAGATCCAGATGGCATCGACGCCGAGCGCCGCGATATAGGGCAGCCTGCGGTTGATGCCCCTGAGGTCGCCGATGCCGTCGCCGTTCGAGTCCTGATAGCTGCGCGGATAGATCTGGTAGATCACGGCACCTCGCCACCAGTCGCGGTCGACGGCGAGGTCGGGGCTCAACGTTGCTTTCACAGCGGATTGCATGATCTCAACCCCCTTTGACCGAGCCGGCGAGCAGCCCGCGGACGAAATAGCGCTGCAGCGAAAAGAACACGATCAGCGGCACGACAATGGTGATGAAAGCCGATGTCGTCAGGATCTCCCAGTCGCCGCCGCGCGAGCCGAGCAACGCGTTGAGCTTGGCGGTCAGCACGATCTGGTCGCCCTCGGTGCCGAGGAAAACCATCGCGACCAGCAGATCGTTCCACACCCACAGGAACTGGAAGATGGCGAAGGAGGCCAGCACCGGGAACGACAGCGGCAGCACGATCTTGACGAAGATCTCGAAATCGCTGGCGCCGTCGATGCGCGCCGACTCCATGATTTCGCGCGGCAGGCCGGCAATGTAGCTTCTGAGGAGATAGATGGCGAAGGGCAGGCCGAAGCCGGTATGCGCCAGCCAGATGCCGAGATAGGTTTTCGACGGCACGCCGAAGAAGCTGCCGACGCCGTTGTAAAGCTTCAGCAGCGGGATCAGCGACATCTGCAGCGGCACGACCAAGAGGCCGATGATCACCGCGATGAGCAATGCCCGGCCGGGAAAGCGCATCCAGGCCAGCGCATAGGCCGCGAACGCCGCGATCAGGATCGGGATGACCGTCGCCGGAATGGTGACGGTCAGCGAATTCATGAAGGAGCGGCCGATACCTTCCGAAAACAGCACCGTATTGTAATTTTCGGTGGTGAATTTCGGCGGCGCCGACGAGGCGTAGTAGACGCGCTGGCCGCGCTCGCCCTCAAACGGCTTCGTTGAGGTCATGACGAAACTGCCGTCGGCATTGAGCTGCAAGGTCTCGCCGTCGCCGAGATCGGCTGTCGTGCCGGCGGGATATTGCGTCGGTGCCGACGACTTGACGCCGAAGGCGCTGATGTCGCGGGCCGGATCGTCGCCGAAGATGTTGCCCTCGAGGACGAACTTGCCGTCCTTCTCGACTTGCGCCGAGGCGGGTGGCAGCCGGCCCGCTTCCGTCTGGGTGGAACTGGCGAACGAGTTCCACCAGCCCGAGGCGATGATCTGATCCTTGTCACGCAGCGACGAGACGAGAATGCCGAGCGTCGGCACGGTCCAGATCGCGACGAAGATGAAGACAGCGATATGGACGCCGAAACGGCTGGCAAAGGACTTTCCGGTCGCCACGGCCATCTCAATGTCCTCCCGTTTCTTTGTTGGCCTGGCGGATGTTCCAGACCATGATCGGAATGACCGCGATCATGATGATGATGGCGATGGTAGCGCCGCGGCCGAAATCGCCGCCGCCGCGGAACATCCAATCGAACATCAGATTGGCCAGCACCTGGCTGTTCCATTGGCCATTGGTCATGGTCAGCACGATGTCGAAAACCTTCAGCACCAGGATGGTGATGGTGGTCCAGACGACGGCGATCGTGCCCCAGATCTGCGGCACCATGATCTTCCAGAAGATCTGGAACGGATTGGCGCCGTCGATGACGGCCGCTTCCAGCGTCTCTTCGGGGATACCCCGCAAGGCCGAGGACAGGATAACCATGGCAAAGCCGGTCTGGATCCAGATCAGGATGATCATCAGGAAGAAATTGTTCCAGAACGGCAGCGATATCCAGACCTGCGGCTGGCCGCCGAAATACTGGATGATGGCGTTGAACAGGCCGATCTGCGTCTGGCCGGCGCCGCGATACTCGTAGATGAATTTCCAGATGACGCTGGCGCCGACAAACGAGATGGCCAACGGCAGGAAGATGAGGCTCTTGGCGATGGTGCCCCACCAGATCTTGTCGGTGAGGACGGCGATGATCAGCCCGAGGAAAGTGCAGGCGGCAGGCACGACCGCCAGCCACATGATGTTGTTGAGGATGGAGGTGCGGAACTCGCGGTCGCCGAACGCCCATTCATAATTGGCGAAGCCGACGAAGTTGGCGCCACCGCGATCAAGGAACGACAGCCTGAGCGTCTCCACGACCGGGTAGATCAGGTAGATGGTGAGGATGATCATGGCCGGGCCGACGAACAGCCACGGCCGGATCATCCCCTGCCGGCGCAGATTGTCGATGGCCGCAGCACCTGCAACACCGCGCGACGGGAAGATGATGTCCATCAGCTTGTTGGCGCCCCAGAAATAGGCGACGCAAACGCCGACGCCGACGATGATGACGAATATGGCCGAGAAAATCTGAGCCGCCACGGGTCTCTCCCTCTGCGCATGATCCGCCAGTCGAGAATGGCTTTGGCGACGGGATCATGCGCCGATTCAATTGTTTGGAACGCGACCGAATGCAAGGCGGGGTTCTAGTCTTGCTGGTCGCGCGTCATGCCGGAATGTGCTCATAAACAAAGATTGCTGCGGCGCGGGCCGCCGGTCGGATCCGGGCCACTGAGGTCCGGATCCATTCAGGATCGGCAGTCCGCACGTTCAGCCGGGACCGCCTACTTGATCGCGTCCCAGCTCTTCTGGATGTCAGTGGCGACATCCTGGGCGGACTTGCCGCCGACGAGATCGATCATGCCGGTCCAGAAGGCGCCGGCGCCAATCTTGCCCGGCATCAGGTCGGACCCGTCGAAGCGGAAGGTCGAGGCCTCGGCAAGGATTTCGCCCTGCTTCTTCAGCGCGTCGCTGGCATAGGCCTCCTTGTTGACCGACTTGAACGGCGTCACGAAACCGCCCTGGGCCATCCAGATCTCATGGGCGAGCGGCATCTTCAGGAATTCTATGAACGCGCGGGCACTCTTGCTATCCTTGGTGATCATGGCCAGCGTGCCGGCGCCGAGCACCGGGGTGCCGAGGTCGGGCTTGGAAGCATAAGGTGGGAAGTAGAAGAAGTCGGCGTCCTGGCCGATCTCAGTGCCTTCCGGGAAGAAGGTCGGGATGAACGACGCCTGATGGTGCAAATAGCATTTCGGCGGCACCGAGAACAGGCCTTTCGGGCTGTCGCGGAAGTCGGTCGCCGCCACCGCCTTGGCGCCGCCGTCGACCATCTTGTCGTCGGTCGCGATCTTGCCGAAAATGTCGATGGCGTTGACCACCGCGGGATCGTTGAATGGGATCTCGTTCTTCACCCACTTGTCGTAGGTCTCGGGCGTCTGCGTGCGCAGCATGATGTCCTCGACCCAGTCGGTCGCCGGCCAGCCGGTGGCGCCGCCCGAACCGAGCCCGATGCACCATGGCGTGCCGCCGTCGGCGATGATCTTCTTTTCAAGCTCGGCGAGCTCTTCCTGCGTCCTCGGCACCTCGTAATCTGCTTCCTCGAAATTGTCCGGCGAGTACCAGACCAGCGATTTCACGTCGGCCTTGTAGGGGAAGGCGAAGAAGCCCGGCTTGCCGTCCTTGTCGTTGAAGGTGCCGAGGTCGACCCATGACTGGCCGGCGCCGTAATTGTCCTTGATCCAGTTGGCGGTGTCATCACCGAGCGGCGTCAGCAGGCCCTTGGACGCCAGATCCTGGATTAGGCCCGGCTGCGGCAGCACCGCGATGTTGGGCGGGCTCCCGGCCTGCGTGTCGATGACGATCTGCTGCTCGTAATTTTCCGACGACGAGTATTTGATCTCAGCGCCGGTGGCCTCCGAGAAATAGTCGAGAACGGTGCGCACAAGGCCCTCGTCCTCGCCGCGCCATGGCCCGAAGATCGATAGCGTCTCGCCCTTGAGGTCGACCTTCTTGAGCTCTTCGTAGTTCGCCCAGTTGAAGCGGGGGTCCTCACCCGGCTTGAACTTCAGTTCGGCTTGCGCCGGTGCGCCCAGGGCGAGCGTGACAAAAGCGGCGCTCAGCAGAAGCATTTTCGTCATAGGTATTCCCTCCCAGTGGTGACAAACACCGGACGGAACCTCCATTCCGTCCGCCGACGCCGCAGGACTGTGACTCAGTCGGAAAGGAACCGCAACCTTTCGAAGAGTCTTCCAAAGCGCTTTGGTTCTTTTCGATGACGCCACTGAATGGATCAGGAGTCAAGAGGGAGACAGGCTAATCGATTTAATTCTGCCGACATAAGGAGCAACTAAATGCGCAGCAGCAGCAAATTTTGCTTCAAACCGGTCGGAAACAGTGCTTATGGTCTTAGATGCAGCAGCGCTGCCGTGGCCGGGCCGACAATCCTAGTTAAAAGCGCTTTGAGGCTTGGAGGCCTCCGGTGAACCTCAAACAGCTTTCCCAGCGACTGGCGCTTTCGCAGACAACGGTAAGCCGTGCGCTGAACGGCTACCCGGAAGTCAACGAGGAAACGCGGCGGCGGGTGATCGACGCCGCCAAGCGCCACGGCTACCGCCCCAACCCGAGCGCGCGCCGGCTGGCAACCGGCAAGACCGGGATGATCGGTTATGTCTTGCCGACCGGGACGGCCGTCGACATCGACCCGCATTTCGTCGAATTCCTGTCGGGTCTCGGCGACTACGCCCGTTCGCACGAACTCGACCTGGTGCTGTCACCGGCCGATGCCGACGACCAGGAGACGACCTACCGGCGCATTGTCGCCAACCGGCAGGTCGACGCCGTCTACGTCTCATCGCCGAGGCCGGCCGACCGGCGGGTGGCGCTGGTCAGCACGCTCGGCATCCCCTTCATCGTCCATGGCCGCAGCGAAGGGCTCGATTTCGACTACCCCTACACCGACATCGACAATGAGGGCGCGTTCCACGAGGCGGCTCGGCTGCTCGTCCAGCTCGGTCACCGGCGGCTGGCGCTGATCAACGGCGACGACCGCGAGACCTTCGCCATTCACCGCGAGCGTGGCGTGCGCCGGGCGCTGGCGGCGAGCGGTCTGGCCCTAGGCGAAGGCCATGTCTGTTCCCTCGCCATGACCGAGGAGAACGGCTACCGCGCCGCCAGACGGCTGCTTGAGCGCAGCGATGCGCCGACCGCGATCGCCTGCTCGAGCCTGATCATGGCGCTCGGCGTCGTGCGGGCGGCGCGCGATCTCGGCCTGACCATCCCCGGCGACCTGTCGCTGATCGCCCATGACGACGTCTTCCCCTGGCTGAAGCCGGAAAATTTTTCGGTGCCGTTGTCCACGACGCGTTCGTCGATCCGTTTGGCCGGCGCGCGCGTCGCCGAGCGGCTGGCGGCGCGGATTTCCGGATTGGAGGAGGGCGCCCGCGGCGAAGTCTGGCCGGTCGATCTGGTGGTAAGGGGATCGGTCGCCGGAGCCCGGGCCCAGCGCACTGGTTTCGGCTCGACCTGACCTGAATCAACACAACCCCAAAGCGCCAGAGCTATACCATCGCAGCCTCGGCCGCCTTGGTGACCAGCAGGCCGTAGTTGAAATCTTTGTCCCTGCCCTTGGGGCCGAAATTCACGGCCGTGGCGCTTCTGTCTGCGCTGATCGGGGCAAAACGGTTCACCACTTCCGCCCAGGATTTTTCCGGAGCCTAGCCGAAGAGCGGCAACGTTGCCAAAGACGCGCAAATTCCTTTTCGCACAAGGAGGAGAAGTGAGACGCGAATCAGTCGAGGAACGGCTTGGCCTTCATTGTCGCGGGCACCGGCACGCCAAGGCGCGCAAGCACCGTCGGCGCAAGCTGCAGCTGGTCGAGCAGCGTATCGGCCTCCGGACCCTTGCCCTGTCCGAAATAATACAGAGCAAAATCCTGCATATCGTCGTCATGGCCGCCATGATGGCCGCGATCGGTCTGGCCGTGATCGGCGGTGACGATCACCTCGTAGTCGGCTTCCCGCCAGCGCGGCAGGAAGGTGGCCAGCATGCCGTCCATCGCATAAACGGCATGGTCCATCTCGTGGCAGTCGTGGCCGAAGCGGTGGCCCATCGAGTCCAGTGTGCAGGTATGCAGGATGCCGTAGTCGATGCCGTGGCGCCTGGTCAGCATGGTCAGCGTCGCGAACAGGTCGATGTCGCTCGGCGTCATCTGGTTGCGGGCGTTGTAGCCGGTCATCGTGTGGAAACGGCCATACGTGATCGGCCCGCCCGGCTCGTCGAATTCCATATCCTCGACCAGATCGAAAGGATAGGCCCGGAAGAATTCGGACCAGTAGGAATGGGTGACCGCGCCGGTCTTGCCACCGGCCTTGCTGACCTCGGAGAAGATATCCGGTTGCTCGACGCGAAACCGGTTCTCGTTGGTCAGGATACCATGCACCTGCGGCGCCACGCCGGTGTGGATCGAGGCATAGCAGCAGGCCGAGGTCGACGGCAGCACGGAACGCATCTTCCAGATGCGCGCTTCGCCCGATTGCACCCAGCCTTCGAGATTGCCCATCAGCCGGCGCCAGTTGCGGTAAGGCACGCCGTCGAGGATGATCAGCAGAAGTTTTGTCGTCAGCGCCACGGGGTGTCTAATTGCCCGCGCTGGCCATGCGCCGTCCCTTGATCGCCTTTTCCAGCCAGCCGATCTCCATTTCGGGGACTGAGGACAAGAGAAGGTCGGTGTAGGCATCGAACGGCGGCGCCAGCACCTGGCTTTTCGCGCCGTAGCGCACCACCTCGCCGCGATACATCACCGCGATCGAATCGGCGATCGACTTCACCGTGGCGAGGTCGTGGGTGATGAACAGATAGGCGACGTTTTCCTCTTTCTGCAGCTCGAGCAACAGTTTCAGGATGCCGTTGGCCACCAGCGGGTCGAGCGCCGAGGTCACCTCGTCGCAGATGATCAGCTTCGGCTTGGCGGCGAGCGAGCGGGCGATGCAGACGCGCTGCTTCTGCCCCCCGGAAAGCTCGGCCGGGTAGCGGTCGATGAAACCCTTGCCCATTTCGATCTTGTCGAGCAGCTCGGCGACGCGGGCGTCACGCTGTCTTCCACGCAGACCGAAATAGAATTCGAGCGGCCGGCCGATGATTGTGCCGACGGTCTGGCGTGGGTTCATCGCCACGTCGGCCATCTGGTAGATCATCTGCAATTGCCGCAGATCCTCCTTGGGCCTGTCGGCGAGCCGGTTGGCGAGCGGACGTCCATCGAAGGTGACGGTGCCCTCTTCGGGCGGCAGAAGGCCGGTGATGGCGCGCGCCAGTGTCGACTTGCCCGAACCGGACTCGCCGACGACAGCCAGCGTCTGGCCCGGATAGATGTCGACCGAGACGTTCTTCAGCACCTTGATATGGCTGCGGCCATAGGCGGCGGTGATGTTCTTGACAGACAGGAACGGCGTCGTGCCGGGCTTCTGCTCCTGGTGCTCGATCTCATGCACCGAGACCAGCGCATTGGTGTATTCCTGGCGCGGTTCCTTGATGATCTGGCGGGTGCCGCCCCATTCGACCAGCCGGCCGTGACGCAGCACCATGATCTCGTCCGAGACCTGGGCAACGACGGCAAGATCGTGAGTGATGTAGAGCGCGGCGACATGGGTGTCGCGGATGGCGTCCTTGATCGCCGCCAGCACGTCGATCTGCGTCGTCACGTCGAGCGCCGTGGTCGGCTCGTCGAAGACGATCAGGTCGGGCTCGGAGCACAGCGCCATCGCTGTCATCACACGCTGCAGCTGGCCGCCGGACACCTGGTGCGGAAAGCGCTCGCCGATGCTTTCGGGGTTCGGCAGGCTGAGCTTCTTGAACAGCGCGACGGCGCGTTTTTCGGCCGCGGCTCGTGCCGCCGTGCCATGCAGCAGCGTCGCCTCGACCACCTGGTCCATCAGTCTGTGCGCCGGGTTGAAGGCGGCGGCAGCCGATTGCGCGACATAGCAGACCTCGCGGCCGCGCAGCTTGCGAAAGCCCTCCTTGCCGCCCTTGAGGATGTCGCGGCCGTTGAGGATGACCTCGCCGCCGGTGATACGCACGCCGCCGCGGCCATAGCCCATCGACGCCAAGCCGATGGTCGACTTGCCGGCGCCGGACTCGCCGATCAGGCCGAGCACCTTGCCCTTTTCGAGCGTCAACGAGACGTCGTGGACCAGCACGATATTCTTGGGCGCCTCGCCCGGCGGGAACACCGTGGCCTCGATGCGCAGATTGCGGATGTCGAGCAGCATGGACTTTGGTCGCTGGTCGGCCATTACCCGCGCCCTCCCTTGAGGCTTGTCGTGCGGTTGAGCACCCAGTCGGCGACAAGGTTGACGGAAATCGCCAGCATCGCGATCGCCGCCGCAGGGATGAGTGCCGCCGCTATGCCGAAAACGATGCCGTCCTTGTTTTCCTTGACCATGCCGCCCCAATCGGCGCTAGGCGGTTGCACGCCGAGGCCGAGGAAGGACAGCGTCGACAGGAACAGCACCGCATAGATGAAGCGCAGGCCGAGTTCCGAAACCAGCGGCGACAACGCATTGGGCAGGATCTCGCGGAAGATGATCCACATGCTGCCTTCGCCGCGCAGCTTGGCCGCCTCGACGAAATCCATGACGTTTATGTCGACGGCGACCGCTCGCGACAGGCGGTAGACGCGGGTCGAGTCGAGGATACCCATGACCAGGATCAGCGTCACCAGATTGGTTGGCAGCACCGAGAGCACGACCAGGCCCATGATCAGCGTCGGGATCGACATCAGGAGATCGACGAGACGCGACATAAGCGTGTCGAACCAGCCGCCGAAAACCGCCGCCGAGAAGCCGAGGATGGCGCCGAGCGAGAAGGACAGCGCGGTGGCCAGCACCGCGATGAACAGCGTGATGCGGGCGCCGTAGATCATACGCGAAAGGAGGTCGCGGCCGAGATTGTCGGTGCCCAGCCAATGTGTCGCCGACATCGGTCCCCAGACGTCGCCGACGATCTCGCCATTGCCGTACGGCGCGATCCAGGGCGCGAAGATCGCTGCCAGCACGAACAGCGCCGTCAGAAGCAGGCCGATCAGCGCAGGGATGGGGATGCGTTTTATGTCGAGCATGCCCGCTCCCCTATTTCGGATGTCTGAGACGCGGATTGGCAACGATCGCCGCTATGTCCGCAATGATGTTCAGGCTGATGTAGACGGCGGCGAAGATCAGGCCGACCGCCTGCACCACCGGCACGTCGCGCTTGGTGACATGGTCGACGAGGTATTGCCCCATGCCCGGATAGACGAAGATCACTTCGACCACGACGACGCCGACGATGAGATAGGCGAGGTTGAGCATGACGACGTTGATGATCGGGGCAATCGCATTGGGGAAGGCATGCCTGCGGATGACGGAAAATGCCGAAAGCCCCTTGAGCTCGGCGGTTTCCACATAAGCCGACTGCATGACATTGAGGATCGCGGCGCGCGTCATGCGCATCATGTGGGCGAGCACCACCAGCGTCAGTGCCGCCGCCGGCAGCATGATCGCCTGCAGGCGCTCGCCGAAAGGCATTCCGTCATAGACGGTCGAGATGCCGGGAAAGATCTGGTATTTCACGGCAAAGAAATAAACCAGCACGTAGCCGATGAAGAATTCGGGAAACGACGTCGAGGCAAGCGCCAGTCCGGAGATCAGCTTGTCGACCCAGCCATTGCGGTAGCGCACTGCAATCAGGCCGAGGATGATCGCCAGCGGCACGGCCACGACCGCCGCCCAGAAGGCGAGGAACAGCGTGTTCCATAGCCGCCCCTGGATCGACGTCGCAATATCCTGACCGCTCGACATCGCTGTGCCGAGGTCGCCGGTCACGACGCCGGCGAGCCAGCGGAAATAGCGGATAAAGGCGGGATCGTTGAGGCCGAGCTGCTCGCGCAGATTGGCGAGCGATTCCGGTGTCGCCGACTGCCCAAGGATGGCTTGCGCGACATCGCCGGGCAGGATCTGGGTTCCGGCGAAGATCAGGACCGATACGGCCAACAGCAAGAGGATGCCCAGCGCAATGCGCTGGGCCACCAGTTTCACGATGGGTGAGGACATATCCGCAAGGCCAGGCTCAGGCTTCGAGCCAGCACTTTGCCAGTGCGTAGCCGTTCATCAGCTCCTGATGCGGATCGTCGACCCAGCCGGCGACCTTGGCGCCCGTCGCGTCGATGAACTGGTTGAACATCGGCAGGATCAGGCCGCCCTCGTCGCGCAAAAGGACAGCCATGTCGTGGTACATCGCCTTGCGCTTGTTCTCGTCGAGCTCGGCGCGGGCCGCCAGCACCATCTTGTCGAAATCCGGACGCAGGAAACGCGTATCGTTCCAGTCGGCCGTCGACAGATAGGCGGTCGAATACATCTGGTCCTGCGTCGAGCGGCCGCCCCAGTAGGAGGCGCAGAAGGGCTGCTTGTTCCAGACTTCGTTCCAGTAGCCGTCGCCCGGTTCACGCTTGAGCTCGATCTGGATGCCGGCCTTGGCGGCGCTCTGCTGGAAAAGCTGGGAGGCGTCGACGGCGCCGGGGAAGGCGACGTCCGAGGTCCTGAGCAGCACCGCCCCGTCGTGCCCCGACTTCTTGAAGTGGAACTTGGCCTTGTCGGGATCATACTTGCGCTGCTCGATTTCGGTGAACAGCGGATAGGACGCATTGATCGGGAAGTCGTTGCCGAGCGAACCATAGCCTCTGAGAACCTTGTCAAGCATCTCCTCGCGGTCGATCGCCAGCTTTAGCGCCATGCGCAGGTCGTTGTTGTCGAACGGCGCCGTGTTGCAATGCATGATGAAGACGTAGTGACCCGGCCCCGCATGGTTGCGGATGGTGACGCCGGGCAGGCGCTTGATCAGGTCGACGATCTTCGGCTCGACGCGGTTGATCATGTTGACCTGGCCGCCCTGCAGGGCCGAGGTGCGCGCGGTGGCATCGTTGATGACGATGATCTCGATCTGATCGGCATGGCCCATCTTGTCGCCCTGCCAGTAATTGGCAAAGCGCTCGCCGCCATGGCGCACGCCGGGCTCGTTGGTGGTGATCTTGTAAGGCCCGGCGCCGATGCCGGCATCGGCCTTGTCCTTGCCGCCATTGGGCTGGACGATCAAATGGTAGTCGCTGAGCAGATAGGGCAGGTCGGCATTGGCTTCCTTCAGCGTCAGCACGACTTCCTTGCCGCTGGCCTTGATGCTCTCGATGCCCTTCATGTAGCCGAGCGCGCCCGACTTCGATTTCTCGTCCGAATGGCGTTCGAGCGTGGCCGCCACGTCCTCGGCGGTCACCGTCTTGCCATTGTGGAATTCGATGCCGTCGCGGATCTTCAGCGTCCAGACCTTGGCGTCGTCCGACGAGCCGATCTCCTCGGCAATGCGGTTCTCGAGACTGCCTTCCGGAGACAGCTCGACGATCAGTTCGCCCCACATCTTGCCGAAGGCGAACGGCACCTGCGTCATGAACAGGGCCGGATCAAGGCTGTTGGTGGATTCGCCGCCGACCAGGCCGGCCTTCAGCGTGCCGCCCTTGACCGGACCCGCGGCGCGCGCTGCACTTGAAAGCAGCGAATTGGCAAAGGTCGCGGTGACGCCGAGTGCTGCCGCCCTGCCGAGAAAATCACGACGGCTCAGTTTGCCGGATGCGACGCGCCGGCTAAGAAATTCCAGTTCGTTCGACATGTTGAGTTCCTCACTCTGTTGGTTCGACCTTGTGGTCGTTTTTTATCGTTTCTTTGTGAGGAGAATAATGACCGCAACGGAACGCCGTAAGCAAGACCGAATGCGACATGCCGTGGCGTAAATCGTACGTCGCAATTGGATCAATCCGCATAAGCGCTCAAAGCAGAGCGCGCGGGATTGTCTCTTCGAAATTGCGCTCGAAAACCAGTTTCTCGCCTTCATAGGCTTCGATTCTGGCGTTAACCATGAAGTTTTGCGCGTCGGACCGCATCTCGGCGAAGGTTTCGGTGCGCACCGACCATCCATTTCGCGACAGCGTCTGCGTCCAATGCGTCTTGCCCGACGCTGACAGCGGATCGTCGGGATTGATCGCCCATGTCTCTCGCGCGATGCTGCCATTGGCGAGGCCATGCTCCAGATCGCGCACCTCGCCGAAATCGTCGACGATGGAAAGCGTGACAATTCCGGTCTTCTCGTCGCGATCGACATGACGTTCGGAATTGGCAGCGCGGATCGTTTCGGTCGCCCAAGGCGATGCTGCCTCGGGCGTGGGGAACGTGACTTCATCGCCTTGCGCCAGCGGGCGCAGCGGCAATTTCAGCGTCGCCGCCGACAGGTCGAGCCGGACCGGTTCCGGAGATGGCCAGATCATCGGCCAGTAGGCGTTCGAAACGGCAATACGCAGGCGATGGCCTGATGGCACGCGATAGGCGCATTGGTCGAGCACCACCCGGGCGCTGACAGTTTCGCCCGGCACCAGCGCTTGCGGGAATTCGTGCGAGTTGTGGTGCGTCAGGTTGAGCACGCCGTAGGAGATCAGCTCCGATGCGCCGTCGGGATGCACATCGCACAGCCGGATGGCGATGTTCGCTTGAGGCCGGTCGGACGAAACCCTGACCAGCACTTCCGGTGCGCCGACAATGTCGATCGCCTCAGTCAGCGCCGGCTGGTCGAAACACACCGATAGTGCATCGTCGGGGCGCTGCTCGCCGGGCAATTCCGGGCCGAACGTGAAGGGAAAATATTCGCCGCCGGCAAGGCCGCAGCTTTGCAGTGAAGCCACTATGATCGGCTTGCTGCCTTCTGCGATCAGCTCGACTTCCTGCGTCTTGATATCAGACGACGGCCACACCGGTTCCGCGACCCAGCGGCCCGGCCGCTCCGGATGCCACCGTGCGGGGCGGACGCTGTCCATGACATAGGCGCGGTAGGCCGGGTCGCCCTCGACGCCGGTGTCGATGTCCTTCAGCCAGCGGTCCCACCAGCGCAAGGCCTCCTGCAGGAAGCCGATGCGCGGTTCGGGTGCGGCATAGTGAGGGTATTTGTGGATCCAGGGACCAACGATCCCTTTGACCGGCGCCTCGATATTGGCGGCGAGATGGGAAATGGTATTTCGATAGCCGTCATGCCAGCCGCCGATCGACAGCACCGCAGCTTGGATGGCCGAATAGTCCTCGCAGATCGAGCCGCGCTTCCAATAGGCGTCGCGGTGCTGATGCTTCAGCCACAGCGGCGCCAGGAAGGGCTGATTCTCCAGCCGGGTCAGCCACAGGTCGCGCCACCTGACGTCGCCGGCCAGCAGCGGATCCGGCGGCCGCGAGGAATAGGACAGCATGGTCGAGGCCCAGCCGAAATTCTCGATCAGCAGGCAGCCGCCCTTGTAGTGGATGTCGTCGGCATAGCGGTCGACGGTCGAGCACAGGCTGATGACTGCCTTTAGCGCCGGCGGCTGCTTGGCAGCCGTCTGCAGGCAGTTGAAGCCGCCCCAGGAGATGCCCATCATGCCGACACTGCCGTTGCACCAGGGCTGGGCCGCCGCCCAGGCAATCACGTTGCAAGCGTCCTGCAATTCCTGCTCGGAATATTCGTCATCCATCAGCCCTTCGGAATCGCCATTGCCACGCATGTCGACGCGGATCGATGCGTAGCCGTGGCCCGCGAAATAGGGATGCGTCAGCTGATCGCGAAAGATCGTGCCGTCGCGCTTGCGGTAGGGCAGGTGCTCGAGGATCGCCGGCACCGGACCGTCGGCAGCATCGGCCGGCATCCATACCCGCGCCGACAGCCGGCAGCCATCCGGCATGACGATGCCCATGTCAGGAAATTCGACGACCTTGCGGGGAAATTCTGTGACGGTTTTCATGCGGCGCTCCTGGCTGGCCGCATGATGGAGCCCGAGCCTGCCGCGTCGTGGGCCAGCCAACGAATTCGGCTGGTCAATCCGCGTCAATTCAACGGAATGTCGTTTTCGGCCTTGCTCGCCTGATAGGCGCCGGACAATTCGTCGTAGCGCTCGGCGATCTTGCCGATTCTCGCTTCCAGCCGCTGGCGCTCGGCCTCGGACAACGACCGCACCAGTTTGCGGATCGAAAAGCTCTTCCAATAGGCGTTCTCGGCATTGTAGCCACCGGGGTCGAGGGTGAAGACCTCCTTCAAGATCTTCAGGTCGTGGGGGATGGCGAAGCTGTCGCGCGAATCTTCGTGCGAAAACAGATAGTAGAAATTATCGAAACCGGTCCAGGTGATCGCCGACAGGCACAGCGAGCAGGGTTCGTGCGTGGCGAGGAAGATCGCGTCCCTGGTATCGACGCGCTCGGCCTTCGGCATTTCATAGAACCGCTTTAGGCAATGCACCTCGCCATGCCAGAGCGGACTTTCCGTCTCGTTGTTGGTTTCGGCGAGCACCAGCGAGCGATCATCCTTTCTCAGGATCGCCGCGCCGAACAGCTTATTGCCGTCGGCGACGCCTTCGGTGGTCTTCGGTATGATGTCGTGCTCGATCACGTCGAGCAGGCGATCGATCAGCGAGACGTCGGCCATCAGGCGGTCCCGTCGGGGAGATCGATCTCGTAGGCGTGCGAGAAATGGCACTCTTCGAGATTGGAGCCGTCGCCACCGCGGTCGACGACGAGAAAGTCCTGGGCCTCGCCGATCGGCGTCAGCACGCCGTGCCACCGATTGCGCGGATAGTTGACGCCTTGCCCGGGCGCGGTGATGAAGGCGTGCGGCTCACCAGGGCCGTCGTCGTCGCCATCATGGCAGACGACGACCAGGAACGGCCGTGGCGACAGCGGGATGAAAGCCTGGCTGCCGAACGGGTGACGCTCGACCATGGTGAGCTTCAGCGGAAAATCGTAAGGCGTGCCGCGCACCATGGAGATCAGCACGCGCGCATTCGGCCCCAACGCTTCGGCGGTGGCGAGGTCGTGATAGCGCTCGGCCTTGTCGCCATTGATCGGATAGTGATTGTCGCCGCCCATATCGATGACGTCGCCGAATTCGGCGAAGGTCTCGCGGGTCAGCGGCCGGGCGACGATTCGGGTCATGGCGCGCGCCTCGCGACGCCGGCGCCGCCAAGCTTGGCATGCCGGTTGACGTCCTTGTAAAGCAGGTACCGGAATTTTCCGGGACCGCCGGCATAGCAGGCCTGCGGGCAGAAGGCGCGCAGCCACATATAGTCGCCGGCCTCAACCTCGACCCAGTCCTGGTTGAGGCGGTAGACCGCCTTGCCTTCCAGCACGTAGAGCCCGTGCTCCATCACATGAGTCTCGGCGAACGGGATGACCGCGCCCGGCCCAAGCGTGACGATGGTGATATGCATGTCGTGGCGCATGTCGGCCGGATCGACGAAGCGCGTCGTCGCCCATCTGCCTTCGGTGCCCGGCATCGGCGTGGGCGCGATGTCTCGTTCCTTGGCGAAGAAGGCTTGCGGGACATCGATGCCCTCGACGGCGTCGTAAGCCTTGCGGATCCAGTGGAAGCGGACAGCAGCACCGCTCTCGTTGCGAACGGTCCATCCGCTGGCCGGCGGCATGAAAGCAAAGCCACCCGGCTGCAGGACATGTTTCTCGCCAGCCAGCAAAACGGTCAGCTCGCCCTCAACCACGAACAAGGCGCCTTCGGCGCCGGCATCCGGTTCAGGCCGGTCGCTGCCGCCGCCGGGCGCGACCTCGACGATATATTGCGAAAACGTCTCGGCGAACCCCGACAGCGGGCGCGACAGCACCCAGACGCGGGTCTTTTCCCAGAATGGCAGGGCGCTGGTGACGATGTCCTGCATCACGCCCCTTGGAATGACCGCATAGGCCTCGGTGAAGACAGCCCGGCCGGTCAGCAGCTCACTCTGGCCGGGGTGGCCGCCCTGCGGCGCGTAGTAGAATCGGTCGGCCATTTTCACACCATATCCATAAGTTCAAAGCCTATTGCGGAAGCCAAAGCCTATCGCGGGAGTATGTCCCTAAGGCGGAGCAGTGCGATGCGCTCGACCTGTTTGCAGGCGGTGTCGAATTCAACGTCGTGGCTGTTGCCGCTGCGCGCCTCGAACTCCGCCAGGATTTCCGCCTTGGTCTTGCCTTTCACGGCGATAATGAAGGGAAAGCCAAAGGAAGCGACGTAGGCGGCATTGAGTTTGGAGAACAACTCGCGCTCCTTGTCGGTCAGCGCGTCGAGCCCGGCGGAAGCCTGTTCCCTCGTCGATTCCGCCGACAGCCGCTTGGCCTGCGCCAGTTTGCCGGCGAGGTCGGGATGGGCCTTGAGCACGGAGAGCCGCTCGGCCTCGCTGGCGCCGCGAAAGACACGGCACAGCGCATGTGGAGACCGCCGGCGCTGTCATGCGCTGGGCCGAGCTCCAACTCGTAGGCGCGCTCGGCGATCCACGGCGAATGCTCGAACACCCCACCGAATGCATGGACGAAGGCCTCGAACTCCATTTTCGACGGGCGCAGCGCCGGCCGCCGGAACGGATGGGTCTCTTGCCAGTGCCTGGCGATATCGATGCGCCGTGCCAACCAGACCCTGTCGTGCGATCTGACGTAGTCGACGAAGCGCTTGAGTGCCGCGGCCCGGCCCGGCCGGCCGACGAGGCGGCAGTGCAGGCCGATATTCATCATGCGCGGCCTGCCTGCCTTGCCCTCGGCGTAGAGCGTGTCGAAACTATCCCTGAGATAGGCAAAAAACTGGTCGCCCGAGTTGAAGCCCTGCGGCGTGGCGAAGCGCATGTCGTTGGCATCGAGCGTATAGGGGATGATGAGCTGCGGCTTTGTCGACCCGTCCGGCCCGTCATGCTCGAACCAGTAGGGCAACTCGTCGTCATAAGTGTCCGACACATAGTCGAAGCCGCCTTCTTCCGCCGCCAGCCGCACGGTGTTGATCGACGTGCGGCCGGTGTACCAGCCTGCCGGCCGCGCCCCAGTGACCTCGTAGTGCAGCTGGATCGCCGCTTCCATGTCGCGGCGCTCGTCCTCCGGCGCATGGTCGCGGTAGTCGATCCATCTCAGCCCGTGCGAGGCGATTTCCCAGCCGGCCTCCTGCATCGCTGCGACCTGGTCGGGCGAGCGCGCCAGCGCTGTGGCGACGCCGTAGCAGGTGACCGGTACTTCAGCCTCGGTGAACAGGCGCAGCAATCGCCAGAAGCCGGCGCGGGCGCCATATTCGTAGATCGATTCCATGTTCCGGTGGCGCTGCCCGGGCCATGGCGCGGCGCCGACGATCTCGGACAGGAAGGCTTCCGAAGCCTTGTCGCCATGCAGGACGCAGTTCTCGCCGCCTTCCTCGTAATTGACGACGAACTGCACTGCGACATGCGCCCCGCCGGGCCACTTCGGATCCGGCGGATTGGCGCCGTAGCCGCGCATGTCTCGTTCGTACCGCATCGTTGCTCCTGCTGGATTGTGTGATCAGGATAGTCGAAAGCGCCGCTTGCGCATTCCCCTGAAAATTTTGAAAGTGTTTTTGCAGCACTCCGCTCGACCGGGACTTATGCATCGCCTTTAATTGGCGCACAATTCGTCAAACATGTTCGGCTGTACCGGGCATGTTCGACTGTACCGGGAATGGGAGCAGCCAGTGGCGGAAACGTCGAAAGCCGAAGGCGGACGTCTGACGACCCATGTCCTCGACACCGCGACCGGCCGGCCGGCGGCAGGTCTGTCGATCGAGCTTTACCGCATCAACGACGATATGCGGACGCATCTGAAGACGACGGTCACCAATGCCGACGGCCGCTGTGACGCGCCGCTGCTTGCCGACGCGGAATTCCGCACCGGCGAATACGAGCTGGTCTTCGCGGCCGGCGACTATCTGCGCCGGCAGGGATTGAGGCTGCCGGAACCGGCCTTCCTCGACAGCGTGCCGATCCGCTTCGGCATGGCCGAGCTGGTGCACTATCATGTGCCGCTGCTTATATCGCCCTACGGCTATTCGACTTACCGAGGGAGCTGACACATGGCCGGGCTCAAGACACGCAATGAGATACGCTTCATCCTCAATGGCGAGCATGTTGCGCTGACCAGGGTCGCGCCTGAGGAGACCTTGCTAGACTGGCTGAGGGCCGAGCGCACGCTGCGAGGCACCAAGGAAGGCTGCGCCGAAGGCGATTGCGGCGCTTGCACCGTGCTGATCGGAAGGCTCTCAGCCGGCCGGCTGGTGTATGAAAGCGTCAATGCTTGCATCCGCTTCCTCGGTTCGCTCGATGGCACGCATGTCGTGACCGTCGAGCATCTGCGTGGCGACGGCGATAGGCTGCATCCGGTGCAGCAGGCCATGGTCGACTTTCACGGCTCGCAATGCGGCTTCTGCACGCCGGGCTTCGTCATGTCGCTTTACGCTCTGTGGATGCGGTCGCCGGAGCCGTCGGATGCGGCCATCGAAAAGGCGCTGCAGGGTAATCTCTGCCGCTGCACCGGCTACGAGGCGATTGTCCGCGCCGCGCGTGCCATCTTCAGCTACGGCAAGGCGGCAAAGGACCCGCTGGCTGCGGAGCGCAAGGCGATCGCCGAGAAGCTTGCGGCCATGAAAGACGGCGAGCGCATCGAGATCGGCGCCGGCAAGCAGCGGCTGGTCGTGCCGGCCGATGCCGACGACCTCGCCGCCGTGCTGGACAAGGAGCCGGGCGCCACCATCGTTGCCGGTTCGACCGATGTCGGCCTGTGGGTGACCAAGCATATGCGTGAGATTTCGCCGGCGATCTTCATCGGCAATCTCGACGGGCTCTGCGCGATTTCCGAAGATGAGGGCGTCATCTCGATCGGCGCCGGTGTCACCTATACGGAGGCGTTTTCGACGCTGGCGAAACGCATCCCGGCGCTCGGGCCGCTGTTCGATCGCATCGGCGGCGATCAGGTGCGCAATATGGGTACGATCGGCGGCAACATCGCCAATGGCTCGCCGATCGGCGACACGCCACCGCCGCTGATTGCACTCGGTGCGCGGCTGACGCTGCGCCGGGGCAACAAGCGGCGGACGATCTCGCTCGAAGATTTCTTTGTCGCCTATGGCAAGCAGGACCGGCAGCCGGGCGAGTTCGTCGAGGCCGTGCATGTCCCGGTACCCGCGAAAGGCACGAAGTTTGCGGTTTACAAGATCACCAAGCGCCGTGACGAGGACATCACCGCAGCACTTGGCGCATTCCTGCTGACCCTGGCCAAGGAGGGCACGGTGGCGGAGGTGCGCATCGCCTATGGCGGCATGGCGGCAACGCCCAAGCGGGCTTTCAGCGTGGAAAAGGCGTTGCTCGGCAGGCCTTGGACCGAGGCGACAGTCGACGCGGCGATGGCCGAATATGCCAGGGATTTCACCCCGCTGACCGACATGCGGGCGAGCGCCGAATACCGGGCGCTAGCGGCACGGAACCTGCTGTTGCGCTTCTTTGCCGAGACCAGCGGCACCAAGGCGCCGTTCCAGGTTTCGCGGTACGAGGCGGCGTGATGACCAAGCACGCTCCCAACCTCAAGGCGCAAAAAATTTCCGGTGGCGTTGCTGCCGACCAGCGCCATGATTCTGCGCACAAGCATGTCAGCGGCACAGCCGTCTATATCGACGACATGCCGGAATCATCAGGCACGCTGCATGGCTGCCTCGGGCTTTCGACGGCCACGCACGCCACCATCACCAGCATGGACCTGTCGGCGGTGCGCGCAGCACCCGGGGTCGTCGACGTGCTGACGGCGAGCGACGTGCCGGGTGAAAACGACATTTCGCCGACCGGCCGTCACGACGAGCCGGTGCTGGCCGACGGCAAGGTACAATTCTTTGGCCAGCCGATCTTCTGCGTCGTCGCCGAAACGCGCGAGCAGGCGCGCCGCGCCACAAGGCTGGCCAAGGTCGAATACAAGGAATTGCCTTTCGTCACCGACGTCGGCGTGCTCGATCCCAGCAAGGACAAGCTGGTCACGCCGCCGCTGACCCTGAGGCGCGGCGATGCAGCGGCTGCGATCAAAGCGGCGCCGCGCCGGCTGAAGGGAAAAATGCGCATCGGCGGTCAGGACCATTTTTATCTCGAAGGCCAGATCGCCATGGCCATTCCCGGCGAGGATCAGGACGTCACGATTTATTCCTCCACCCAGCATCCGAGCGAAGTCCAGCACATGGTCAGCCATGCGCTCGGCGTGCCAAGCCATGCCGTCACGGTCGAGATCCGCCGTATGGGCGGCGGCTTTGGCGGCAAGGAAACGCAAGGCAACCAGTTTGCCGCGCTCGCGGCGATTGCTGCGAAAAAACACCACCGCGCGGTGAAAATCCGGCCCGACCGCGACGACGACATGATCGCCACCGGCAAGCGCCACGACTTTCTGGTCGATTACGAGGTTGGCTTCGACGACGAGGGCAATATTCTCGGCGTCGATTTCATGTTCGCGGCGCGCTGCGGCTTCTCGGCGGACCTTTCAGGCCCGGTCACCGATCGCGCGCTGTTCCACTGCGACAATACCTATTTCTGGCCGGCGGTTCATGCGCAATCGGCACCGCTCTACACCAACACCGTGTCGAACACCGCCTTCCGCGGCTTCGGCGGGCCGCAAGGCATGGTCGGGGCCGAGCGCGTCATCGACGAGGTCGCCTTTGCCGTTAGCAAGGACCCGCTCGAGATCCGCAAGAAGAACTTTTATGGCACCTCAGACCGCAACGTCACGCCCTATCACCAGACGGTCGAAGACAACATCATCCACCGCATCGTCGCCGAACTGGAGGCGAGTTGCGACTATGCGCGGCGTCGCCGCACCATTGAAGCCTTCAACGCCAACAGCCGCTTCATCAAGCGCGGATTGGCGCTAACGCCGGTCAAATTCGGCATCTCGTTCACCGCTACGCATTACAACCAGGCCGGCGCGCTGGTGCATGTCTACACCGACGGTTCGGTGCATCTGAACCATGGCGGCACCGAAATGGGGCAGGGCCTCTACGTCAAGGTGGCGCAGGTTGTGGCGGAAGAGTTCCAGATCGACCTCGACCAGGTCAAGATCACCGCAACGACGACCGGCAAGGTGCCGAACACCTCGGCGACCGCCGCGTCGTCAGGTTCCGACCTCAACGGCATGGCGGCGCAGAACGCAGCCCGGCAGATCAAAGAGCGGCTGACCAATTTCGCCGCCGAACAATACCAGGTGCCGCGCGACCAGGTGCTGTTCCTGCCCAACCGGGTGCGCATCGGCAACCAGGAGATCGCCTTCGCCGATCTCGTCAGGCAGGCCTACATGGCGCGCATCCAGCTTTCGGCGGCGGGCTTCTACAAGACGCCGAAAATCCACTGGGATCGCGACAAGGGCGAGGGTCGCCCCTTCTACTATTTCGCCTACGGCGCCGCGTGCTCGGAAGTGTCGGTCGATACGCTGACCGGCGAATACATGGTCGAGCGCACCGACATCCTGCACGAGACCGGCCGCTCGCTGAACCGCGCCATCGACCTCGGCCAGGTCGAGGGCGGCTTCATCCAAGGCATGGGATGGCTGACGACGGAGGAACTTTGGTGGGACGACAAGGGCCGGCTGCGCACCCATGCGCCGTCGACCTACAAAATCCCCTTGGCCTCGGACCGACCGAAGATCTTTAACGTGACGCTGGCCGACTGGCCTGAGGCGCACGAGCCGACGGTGCACCGCTCCAAGGCGGTCGGCGAGCCGCCGCTCCCGCTCGGCATGTCGGTGCTGCATGCTCTGTCGGATGCGGTGGCGAGCGTTGCCGACCACCGGATCTGCCCGCGCCTCGATCCACCGGCGACGCCGGAGCGTGTGCTGATGGCGATCGAACGGCTGAAGAGGGAAGCCAAGAGCAGCACGTGACCAGTCTTTGGAATCCCAGAAAGCGTGCAATTCAGGCCGAAAACTCTATATTTCCCGATAGGGAATGCGAATGATGACCTCGAAAGTGCAAAGCTTGAAAGCCTTTCTTGCCGACGCCAGCCGGGTCGCCCTGGTCGAGGTGGCCGGGACAAAAGGTTCGACGCCGCGCGAGAAGGGCGCCTTCATGCTCGTCTCGGGCGCGGCAAGTTTTGGCACGATCGGCGGCGGCCAACTCGAATACATGGCAATCGACAAGGCGCGGCAGATGCTTTTCTCCCCCCTTGAGGGGGGTGAGGAGAGGTCGGCCAATGGCCGAGAAAAAGCCAACGATTTGGCTTTTTCAGCGACGAACGCCCGGAGCCATAGCGAAGGGCAG
>NZ_RZSW01000360.1:0-6504 GCF_003997375.1 Mesorhizobium sp. M5C.F.Ca.IN.020.29.1.1
ATACCCCACCTTGGCGTATCCTCTCCCCGGCCCGGGCAGACATCAAATGCGCTCCACTCTGGACACCGTCGCCGCGATCGGCCTCGCCATCGGCGGCGCTTTTGGCCTTGCCGGCACCTTCGTGGCGAGCGATGCGCTGCGCGAGACACTGTGGACGATCGACGGCGTGGCGCTCGTGGTGGGGACGGCGCTTTTGACGATGAAGTATCAGCGGCTGGGCAATGACTGCGTGGCGGCCGGCTTCCTGACCTTCCTCGCCGGCGAGAGCCTGCTGCTCGCCGGCAATGCGGCGGGGCTTGAGGCTAGCGTCCCCTCCTATGTCGGCGGCATCTCGCTCTGGGCGGCGGCGCTCGTCATGGTCAGCGCGCCGAACACTTTTGCTCTGTGGATGCGGCTGACCGCTGTTATCGCGGCTTTGCTGTTCGTCGTGTCGGCTTGCATGATCCTCTGGGGCGCGCCTCTGCTGCCGACCTCGTCGCCCTTGCCCGCCGCCGGCTATCCCTTCCTGGTCCTCACCTTCGTCGGCTGGATCTGGACCTTGCTGAAGCCCGAACGGTGAGCGGGAAAAAATGTCTACGCCGCTCGAAATCCGCAACAGCGCGACGGGCAAGATCTTCCCGGCCATCGGGCCGTTCCTGATCAGCGCGATCTTCGCTTTCGGCGCGCTGCAGGGGCTGGCGGCGGGCGCGGCTGGCGGGTGGGTGCTGGTGATCGTGCTTCTGGCGCTCGGTTGCCTGGCGCTCGGCTTCTTCATCGCGCGCGGCGCCTTCGACAAATCGGTCAAGGTCGTGCTCGACGACACGGGTTTTCGCGACCGCCGCGCCGGTGACGTGCTGGTGCCCTGGCGCAACGTGCTGAGCGTGCGGCTCGCCTCCGGCGGCAAGGGTGCGGCGATGCTCAATTTCGAGCTGACCGGGGAACCGCCCGACGAAATCAAATACTCGGCCGTCAATGCGCTCAGCCGGATGCTGCCCTTCGGCAAAAACATCGTGCACATGGAAATCTCCTCGCTCGACGTCCAGGGGCAGGACATGATCGCCGCGATCCGGCGGCTCGCGCCGCATGTGGCGATCGACGGTTGACGCGCCTTTATCCCCCCTTGAGGGAAGATGTCGCCGGAGGCGACAGGGCCTCGCGTGAAGCACCAACCTCCATCTGCAGTAGCAAGCCGAACCCGGTCGGACCAACCGCCTCTGGCCTGCCGGCCATCTCCCCCTCAAGGGGGGAGATTACTCGCTCGGCCGCCTGCACCAATTTCCACGTGGCTATCTCCCCACCCAAAAAGGGGAGATAGGGCGCACCCTTCACGGCTTGACGCCGTCCGCACGGCCGCCCTAGCCTGACACGAACAGGAGACACCGCATGGCAGTGGTCGAGGGCGAGAAGATCGATGTCGGCTTTTCCGGCCGGCGCTGCATCCATTCGCGCAACTGCGTGCTGGGCGACCCGCACGTCTTCGTGCCCAATGCACCCGGCCAGTGGATCCACCCCGAGGCGGCCAGCGTCGAGAAGATCGTCGCAATTGCCGAGAGCTGCCCGTCGGGCGCCATCACCTATGTCAGGAAGGATGGCGGCCCACAGGAACAGCCGCCGGTGGTCAACACCGTGCGGCTCAGGGAAAACGGCCCGCTGGCGCTGCATGCCGAGATCATTCTGGGCGGCGAGAATTTTTATCGCGCCACGCTCTGCCGCTGCGGCGCTTCGGAAAACAAGCCGTTCTGCGACGGCAGCCACACCAAATCAGGTTTTTCCGCCACCGGCGAGCCGCCATTGAAGGACACGCCGGCGCTGGACGCGCGGGACGGTCCGCTCATCGTGACGCCGACGAAGAACGGTCCGCTCAAGCTCGAAGGCAATGTCGAAATCGTCACCGGCACCGGTCACACGGTCGGCCGCACGCAACGCACCTTCCTCTGCCGCTGCGGCCACTCGGCCAACAAGCCGTTTTGTGATGGCACGCATAAGAAGGTGGGGTTTGTGGGGTAGCACTCTCCCCCTTGAGGGCCCCTTGAGGGGGAGGTGGCCGGCAGGCCAGAGGGGGTTGGTCCGACCGGGCTCGGCTTGCAACTCCGACAGGAGATTGGCGCTCCACACGAGGCGACCCCCTCTATCGCCTTCGGCGACATCTCCCCATCAAGGAGGGAGATTAGGCGCTTGGCCCAGCGCTAGCGGCTTTATCCGCCGGTCCGTATCGGCTAAGGGGCGGGGACGAAATTCGCCGGACCGCTGCCAGAATATGACCGCCAAGACTAAATCCTCCCCCCTGTTCCTCGGCATCGACACCGGCGGCACCTATACCGATGCCGTGCTGTGGTCGGAAGCCGGTGGCCCTAACGGCAAAGTGCTGGCCAAGGCCAAGGCGCTCACCACCCGCCATGATCTGGCCGTCGGCATATCAGGCGCGGTCGACGCGGTGCTGCAGAAAGCCGGCACCGACCCTGCAGCGATAAAACTGGTGTCGATGTCGACGACGCTTGCCACCAACGCATTGGTCGAGGGCCAGGGCGGCCGCGTGGCGCTGGTGATGATCGGCTTTTCCGAAGGCGACCTTGCCCGCGACGGACTGAAGGCGGCGCTCGGCACCGACCCGGTGGTGTTCTGCCCCGGCGGCCATGATGTCCACGGCAATGCGGCAAAACTCGACCTGTCCGGGCTGGAGGCCGCGCTGCCGGAACTCGGCGCCTCGGTGTCCGGCTTTGCCGTCTGCGCCTATTTCGCCACCCGCAATCCGGCGCATGAGCTCGCCGCTCGCGACCTCATCCGCGAAAAGACCGGCCTGCCGGTCACCGCCAGCCACGAGCTTTCGGCCAAGCTCGGCGGCCCGCGCCGGGCACTGACGACGCTGCTCAACGCCAGGTTGATATCCATGATCGATCGGCTGGTGGCGGCGACCGAAGGTTTTCTCGCTGCGCGCGGCATCGCCGCCCCGCTGATGGTGGTGCGCGGCGACGGCGCCCTGGTCTCGGCCGCCTTTGCCCGCCAGCGGCCGATCGAGACGATCCTGTCCGGGCCGGCCGCCAGCCTTGTCGGCGCCCGCCACATGACCGGCCTCGACGATGCCGTGGTATCGGACATCGGCGGCACCACCACCGACGTCGCCGTGCTCGACAAGGGCCGTCCCAGGCTCGATCCGGAAGGGGCCACCGTCGGCGGCTTCCGCACCATGGTCGAGGCGGTGGCCATGCGCACTTTTGGGCTTGGCGGCGATTCCGAAGTGGCGCTGGAGGACGGCGTGCTCAGCCCAAAAATCCTGCTCGGGCCGCGCCGCCTGGTGCCGCTAGCGCTGGCCGGCATGGTGCATGGCGAAGCCGTCACCTCAGAATTGGAGCGCCAACTGCGGGCGCCGAACCCCGGCCGCATGGATGGCCGCTTCGCCGTGCGCACCGGCGTGCCGGAGCGGCTCGCCGCCGGCCTCACCGCTCCGGAAGCGAGGCTGTACGAGGCGATCGGCAGCGTGCCGCTCGCCCTCGACAGGCTGCTCACCTCGAACGCCCAGAACGCCACCTTGAACCGGCTGGTGTCGCGCGGCCTGGTGCATATTTCGGGTTTCACGCCGTCGGACGCCGCCCATGTGCTGGGCAAGCAGGCCAACTGGGATGCGGCCACCGCGAGGCTCGGCGCCGAACTGTTCACCCGCAAGCGCGACGGCCGCGGGCAGTTCGTCGCCGCGACGCCAGAGGCGATCTCCGAGCGGGTGCTGCTGACGCTGACGCGCTGGTCGGCGGAATACATCCTCGAAACCGCCTTTGCCGAGGACGGGCTGGACGGCGCCGCGACCGTGGCGCACGCGCTGGTGCAGCGCGCCGTCGACGCGCATCCCGGCATCGCACGGCTCAGCGTCGCGCTCGACCGTCCGGTGATCGGCCTCGGCGCCTCGGCGCCGCTGCACTATGCCGGCCTGGCCGAGCTGGTCGGCAATGGCTGCGTGGTGCCCGAGGATACCGACGTCGCCAACGCGCTCGGCGCCGTAGTCGGCCAGGTCAGGGTTTCGGCGGAAGCGCGGGTCAGCCAGCGCAAGGAGGGGCTGTTTCGCGTCGCGTCAGGCGAAACCGTGCGCGATTTTGTCGACGAGGCGGCGGCGATCGCCGCGGCGGAGACCGATGTGCGGGCGATAGCCGCCGGGCGGGCCAGGGACGCCGGCACCGACAGCGCCGAGATCGAAATCGCCAGCGAATTCCGCGTCTCCACCGTCGAGGGTCAGCGCATGTTCATCGAGGCGCTTGTCGTGGCGGTGGCGTCCGGCAGGCCAAGGATTGCGGTTTGAGCGCGACAGGCCAGAGGGCGAGCTGTGAATCGCGGCATCACTCCAGCTTGGGTTCCTCGCCCCCACAAAATGGGGGAGAGGTGGCTCGGCGAAGCCGAGACGGAGAGGGGGACTGCGCCTTACGAAAGCCCCCTCTCCGGCCGCTTCGCG
The DNA here is from genome assembly GCF_003997375.1 of Mesorhizobium sp. M5C.F.Ca.IN.020.29.1.1. NCBI lineage: Bacteria > Pseudomonadati > Pseudomonadota > Alphaproteobacteria > Hyphomicrobiales > Phyllobacteriaceae > Mesorhizobium > Mesorhizobium sp. M5C.F.Ca.IN.020.29.1.1. The sequence goes on from NZ_RZSW01000360.1 coordinate 4,415, forward strand.
GCCACCTCTCCCCCGCCCTGCGGGGGCGAGGAACCCAGGTCTTGAAACAGCGTAAAATATCCCTCCTTCACCCTAAGCTGAATTGACCCTGCCACCCTGACATGCCAAAGCGCGCAAAGCCTTTCGTCTGGAGAACCTCCGATGACCGATCGCGTCGAAATCGCCGGATTGAGGATTGCCCGCGAGCTTTATGATTTCGTCGTGAACGAGGCGCTGCGGGGCACCGGCATTGCAGCCAACGCGTTCTGGACCGGCTTTGCGGCCATCGTGCACGATCTTTCGCCGAAGAACCGGGCGCTGCTCGAAAAGCGCGACGCCCTGCAGGACCAGATCGACCGCTGGTATCGCGACAATGGCGCGCCCAGCGACATGGAAGCCTATAAGGGGTTCCTGAGGGAGATCGGCTATCTCATGCCGGAAGGGCCGGCCTTCTCCGTCGCGACCGAAAATGTCGACCCGGAGATTTCGGTGGTCGCCGGGCCGCAATTGGTGGTCCCGGTGATGAATGCGCGCTACGCGCTGAATGCCGCCAATGCGCGCTGGGGCTCGCTCTACGATGCGCTCTACGGCACCGATGCCATTCCCGAGACCGGTGGCGCCGAGAAGGGCGGGCGGTTTAATCCCGCACGGGGCGCAAAAGTCATCGCCTGGGCGAAAAGTTTCCTCGACGAGTCGGTGCCGCTGACGACAGGCAAATGGGCTGGGGTGAACGGGCTTTCGGTTGCCAACGGCATGTTGCGGCTGGGCGAGGGCGCCGTCGCCACCACGCTCGCCGACCCCAAACAGTTTGCCGGCTATCGCGGCGACGCGGCCAATCCCGAAGCCGTCCTGCTCGCCAGGAATGGCTTGCATATCGAGATATCAATCGACCGCAGCAACCAGATCGGCAAGACTGATCCGGCCGGCATTGCCGACGTCGTGCTGGAATCGGCGCTGACCACCATCCAGGACTGCGAGGATTCGGTCGCCGCGGTCGATGCGCAGGACAAGGTCGTGGTCTACCGCAACTGGCTCGGCCTGATGAAGGGCGACCTTGCCGAGGAGATCACCAAGGTCGGCAAGACGTTTACCCGAAAGCTCAACCCGGATCGTAGCTACACCTCGCGCGGCGGCGGTACGCTCACCTTGCCCGGCCGCTCGCTGATGCTGGTCAGGAATGTCGGTCACCTCATGACCAATCCGGCGATCTCTGATCGCGACGGCAACGAGGTGCCGGAAGGCATAATGGACGCAGCGATGACGGCGCTGATCGCGCTGCACGATGTCGGGCCGAACGGACGCCGGCAAAACTCGCGCGCGGGCTCGATGTACGTCGTAAAACCCAAGATGCACGGGCCGGAGGAAGTCGCCTTCGCCGTCGAGATTTTTGGCCGCGTCGAAGCCCTGCTCGGCATGGCGGAAAATACCATCAAGATGGGCATCATGGACGAGGAGCGGCGCACCACCGTCAACCTCAAGGAGGCGATCCGCGCCGCCAAAGACCGCGTCGTCTTCATCAATACCGGCTTCCTCGACCGCACCGGCGACGAGATCCATACCTCGATGGAAGCCGGCCCGATGATCCGCAAGGGCGACATGAAGCAGGCCGCCTGGATTGCCGCCTACGAAGCCTGGAACGTCGACACCGGGCTGGAATGCGGGCTCGCCGGCCATGCCCAGATCGGCAAGGGCATGTGGGCGATGCCCGATCTGATGGCGGCGATGCTGGCGGAAAAAATCGCCCACCCCAAGGCCGGCGCCAACACCGCCTGGGTGCCATCGCCGACGGCGGCGACGCTGCACGCCACCCACTATCACAAGGTCGATGTCCAGGCCGTGCAGGCGGCGCTGAAGAGCCGGCCGAAGGCAAAGCTCGACGACATATTGTCGGTGCCGGTAGCGGTGCGGCCGAACTGGTCTCAAGAGGAAATCCAGCAGGAGCTCGACAACAACGCGCAAGGCATTCTGGGCTATGTCGTACGCTGGATCGACCAGGGCGTCGGCTGCTCGAAAGTGCCTGACATCAATGACTTTGGCCTGATGGAGGATCGCGCCACGCTGCGTATCTCCTCGCAGCATATCGCCAACTGGCTGCACCATGGCGTGTGCAC
>NZ_RZSW01000361.1:0-6491 GCF_003997375.1 Mesorhizobium sp. M5C.F.Ca.IN.020.29.1.1
CATAATCTATCTTATGCGACTATCTTGAGTACTCGAAGGTAAGCGAACCCCAACCGAAACCGAAAGGAAAATGGGGTCGTGAAGAATGTCCTACTTCGAACCATCGTCGTTCCGCTCGCCTCGCGCGCCGGAACCGCCCTTGCCGCCTATCTCATGGCACAGGGCCTCGACGGTACTCTTGCAGACCAGTTCGCGAATGGCCTCCTGGCTGTTGTTCTGGTTGTGTGTGACGTGATCACCGGCAAGGCGCTCGCGCTCGTCGGTGCCGACCATCGGGAGGGCGCCTAATTCATCGGGGCGCTTATCGGCGGGGCTATGAGTGCTCTCGGCGGCCTCTTCGGCGGTGACGACGAAACCACAACCTCGACGGTCAACTATTCGGAGATGGTCAAGAAGGCCGAGAAAGCGGGCTTCAACCCGCTGACGGCCATTCGCAATGGCGGCTCGGCCGGCTTCACCTCGACGACGACGCAAGGCCCGGGTGGGCTGTCGGCGGCGCTCTCCGCTGCCGGCAATTTCCTGCAAAACTTCGATCCGTTCGCGGATGCGAAGCGGGAGCAGGAAAGCCGGCTCGTTGAGGCGCAAATCGCCAACCTCAACGCGTCCACCGGCTCGTACAACCGGACGGCGGCAACGCCTTCCGGGCCGGTGTTGCGGCGGGCCGGTGCCGCCGGCCTCTCTCTCGGTGCCAAGCAATTGGCAGCGAATGGCAGGGTCACTGTGACCAATCCCCTGCCCGCCGGCGTAGTAGATAATCGGCTTGTCGATGCTGACGCGTGGGAGGCTCGCTATTCCGATATCGGCGGCTGGATCGGCGGCGGTCTTAATGCGCTTGGCGACCTTAGCGAAAACATCGCCCGCCCGCTCGGCAAGACGCCTCTGACCGACGCGCTGGGCGCGGTCAAGCGGTGGGCCAAACCGCCCTCGTCGTCGGGCAACCTGCCCGCCGGAAACGCATTCCAGCTTCCGCCATTGGCGGGTGCTGGCGCGTGGTCCCTGCCTCTCGGGACCTACCAAAACGCCCCGGCTCCGGGGGGTTGGTGATGCCGTGCGCCGCCTGTGCACGGCGGCGCAAAGCCGTCGCCCGGACGCTCCGGGCAATCTCCAAAAAATCAACGCGCATTGTGCGCACTTTGAAAGGTCGAACAAATGCCTACTCCAAAAAACTCCGCTGAGGTCGCGCCGCAGTCGGGTGACATGCTTCGCATGAACCGCATGCTGACAACGCCTATCATGGTGAACCGTTCCAACCGGGTTCACACGGCACGCGGCATCACCTCCCTGCCCGCTGGCAAGATGGTGCCAATCGCTGCCGTACCGTTGCTGCGCGAAGATGCCGTGCGCTCGGGCCGTCTGCGCTTCACCTTCGAAATGATGGAAACGGCGGAAATCCTGATGAACGCCGTCTATGTCTCGGTGAAGGCCTATCTCGTCCCATGGTCCGCGTTCAACCGCTTCGACAGTGTCGATGCGGTTAACCGGGCTTACGAGGGTGTGGCGCAGTACAATGCCGGACCGGTGCAACCGTTCGTCCAGCGCGAAGTGTTCAACGCCGCGACCTCGGACGATATCAAGGTCTACCTTGGCCTGCATGCCAAGACCGGCGACACGGTCACGACCGCCTATCATGAGGCGTACAACGAAATCTGGAACTTCCGGGCGAAAAACCGCTCGCCGGATTTGGCGCTCCGCGCCCTGACCGACAAGTCGTTGGCTCCTGCCTTTTGGCGGCACGAGCAGTTCAAGCATATCGTTCCGGACTTCGATCAAGCCTTGATCGATGGCAACGTGGCGCTGAACGTCGTCAACGGGCAACTGCCGATCAAGGGTATCGGCGTTAACGGTCTGGCCAACGCTCCGACTGCGCTTGCAGGCGTCAAGGAAAGCGATGGCACAACCCGGAACTATGCGTTCCACCGGCCTATCGGCACGGATGCCTCTTTCAAAGTCGAAATGACCACCGGCGTTGTGGGCACGGCGATCCCCAAAATCTTCGCCGAACTGGCGTCGAACGGGATCACCGTCTCGCTCGCCAATATCGAAATGGCGAAGAAAACGCAGGCGTTTGCCGAACTGCGGACGCACTACAATGAGATCGAGGACGCCTATCTGATCAATATGCTGATGGATGGCTTGACCATTCCCGAGCAGGCGCTTCGCCAGCCTATGTTGCTCGGTGAGCAAACAACCATCTTCGGCATGAGCAAGCGCTATGCTTCGGATGCGGCAAACCTGACCGAAAGCGTCGTCAACGGTGCTACCGCCATTGACATGGCAATCCAGACGCCTCGCGTCCCTGTCGGCGGCGTCATCATGGTTGTTGCGGAAATCACGCCGGAGCAGCTTTTCGAGCGTCAGGCCGACCCGCTCTACCATTATCCGGTAGTGGCCGGTGCGAACCCCGATACGGGCGGCGCGTTCCCGCACTACCTGCGCGACACTCTCGACCCCGAAAAGGTTGAGGCGGTGCCGAACCGCTATGTCGATACGGCCCACGCCACGCCGAATGGCACGTTCGGCTATGCGCCGCTGAACTTCCGCTGGAACGTCATGCAGCCGCGTATCGGTGGCAAGTTCTACAAGCCTGACCCGGCTGCGCCGTTCGATGAAGATCGTCAGCGCCTTTGGGCGGTCGAGACGGTCAACCCGACGCTCGGCACGGACTTCTACCTGTGCACGAATATGAATACGTCGGTGTTTGTCGTGACCAACCAAGACCCGTTCGAGGTCGTCTCCCAGGGCGATTTCCTCATTGAAGGAAACACCGTCTTTGGCCCGCCGCTTATCGAAGCAACCAACGACTACGCGGCCGTGCTGGCGAAAATCGACCAGACGCGTATCGTTCAGTCGTAAACATCAAAAGGGGGGGCGCAAGCCCCCTTCCCTCCTCTCAATCTCACTAAGTGAAAAAGGAAAGCAAAATGACCACTATCGTTCGCATTGGTGATTTGGGCCGCTGGTCGCAGGTCGCGCCGGGAAGCACCATCAAATTCGACAAGCATAAGCCGCGCAAAATCCGGCTGGATGTGCGCGCCTCGGATGAGGTTGCGTGGTTCGTCGAGCGGTTCGATCCGGAAGATGGCGAGCTCATCGCGGAGTTCCTCTGCCTGACCCCGCCCGGCATGTCGGTTATCGAAATGTCTGTCGATAAGGGCGGTGTGTCTCTGACCCCGCAATTTGCGGCCGGGCAGTATCTGCTTTTCCAGACGCCGGAATATGAGGTGTTCAACCTCGAAAGCCCGAACCCCGGGGATACCTTCCTCAAGATCGCGCATCGCCGGCAGCGCAATCCGGAGGTCGAATATATGGAATTCCTCATGAACCAAAACATGGAAGCGCGTTTGCGCCAGATGGATGAGGAAATAGCGCGCCGTATGGCGCTACTGCCAACAGAAAGGAATGACGGCAATGGCGAAACTTCCGGCACCGGCAACGGTGTTCATCAGCGACAGGCTCCGCAACGTGAAGAATTACAAAAAGCGGCTGGCGCAGCAAAGCCCAGCGGTGGCGCGAGCGGCGGCTCGATCCCTCCCGCCGGGGTGGGGAACCCGCAATTATCACAGGCGGGAAATGGGCCGGCCGGTGACGCGGGCAACGGTCAACCAGATGGCGGCACCGGCGAACAAGCCTGATGCCGGGAACTGGTGAACAACATGCGGCAAGCTCGGGCATTCGTGCCCGGGCTTCTGCCGTCGCGGTCTCTCTCTATCACCAACGCGGATTGGAACCTCCCATGCCTCTCAAGCTCATAGCTGGTTGCGAAACCACCCTGCCCGCTCGTGCTGCCTCGCCCGAGCATGAAACCGTGCTGCAGGGCCTGCGCGATCGCGCATTCATGATGGGTGAGCGCTACGCGGCGCAGCAGCTGCGCGCCGATCGTGAAGGCTCTCGGCCGGAACTCCTGGCATTCCTCGATGCCTTCCAGCGCCAGCTGCGGGCGCTCGGTGTGCCCATGTTCGCGCACTGTCTCGTGCGCGACAGTGCGGCGCAGGATGCCGCGTACGCGGCTGGAACAAGCAAGGCGCAAGCCGGTGAAAGCGCTCACAACTATGGTTGTGCTGTGGACCTCGTCCACTCTCGCCGCGCGTGGGACCTCACCAAGCGCGAATGGGCCGTGATCGGCCATATCGGAAAGGACGTCGCCGCCCGTAATCAGTTGAAAATCAATTGGGGCGGCGATGACGGGCCGGGCGATAATTTCGATTGGGATCCGGCCCATTGGGAGTTGCGTAACTGGAAAGCGCTGGTCTCAGCGAACTTTCACAAGCCGGCCCGTTCGTGAGTTCTTAGCCGGTCCAGCTTCTAGCTCTGGATCGGCTATCAACGCTCTGATGAGGTCCATCAGCCCGGCCACCTGATGGCTGTGGCACGTGATGGTCATCGTGTGTCTGTTCATCTCTGCCAGCCTTAGCCGGTGGCGCTTTTGGCGCTCCCGGTTCTGCAATCTCTTTGTCTCTAAGCTCGGAGCAACCATGGTTAACAACCTCTTTAGACCCGCGTTATTTATAACGCACCCTCTGTGGACTCAATCCGGGTCTTCGTCAAGCCTCTTGACGGCGGCGTCGCGCGGTCCCACGCGCGCGCCGCATGCACGCACACTCTCGTCGTATAGTGCAATTACTGACACCTCCAGCAATGAGCGTTCCTATGTGCAGTAGTCCTCGCAATCTGCAAAACGGCTCAGTTGTTGGGTGTCGTAAATGTATGCAATGCATGAGTGTCCGTGCCCAAGATTGGGTCGGCCGATGCATTGCTGAAAGTCGTACTGCCGTCACAACTCGCTTTGTGACTTTGACCTATGGGGGAGGAAACACTAACCCCGCGTCGGAAGTACTGACTTATTCAGATGTGCAGAAATATCTAAAGCGTCTCCGCAAGTCCGGACACAATTTCCGATATTTCGCAGTAGGTGAATACGGCTCTAAAAAGGGCCGTGCGCACTGGCATCTGATCTTATTTTATCAATCGGAAGCTCCGGAAATATATCTGAATGCTCGGATTGATGAAAAGCATTGGAAACACGGATTTTCCCAGTGGGAAATCGCAACCAATGCATCCATCCGCTATGTGGTGAAGTATCTCTATAAGGACGCGGGAGCGGACGAAAGCAAACAGGCAAAATTCGTCTTGTCGAAAAACCCGGCTATCGGGGTGCCTTACTTCCAAAAACTTGCGATGGATTACGCAACTCAGGGTGTATCGCCTCGCGATAGCTTCTATTGGTTCCCTGATGTGCTGAACTCCAAAACCGGCAAGCCGGAACTGTTTTACCTGTCTAAAACCAGTGCTGCCGGTGGGGTGTTCCTGTCCAGCTTCGTTGAAGCTTGGAAAACGGTCCACGGTAACGACCGCTGGCCGCATTCCGATCTGGTGGATTGGTGGTGCGACCGCAACACCGTGCTTGAGGAACCGCTTCGGTTCGAAAAGCCAGTTTACGGGCCTCGCAAGCCACCGGCTGCGCCTCCAGGCGGATCAACCCCGCTTTTCAGTGCCTCGCACAACTGCTATTACAGTGAAACCATAATCGGTCGGTTATGGTATTATCTCAACCCGCAGGGAGACTTGGTATGGCATACGAAAATCGGAAAAAACGGGAGCGCCGAAACCGCGCTTCTGAAAGCGCTCGGCCGCGACGGGATACCTCCCGGCGACCGGTACCGCGCGCAGTCTCAAGGCAAGTAGCCTATGGCGCGCGTGTCAGGCTCTCTTCTCTCCCGGCCCCTTCCTTGCTGCCGCTGGCTCCAAGCGTGGCGGCTGTCCAGCGAAGCGAACGCGTGGCCCGGTTGCGTGCGAAGCACGACAGCCGCGTAGCGGCTGGGCTGTTAGCGCCAACGGAACGCGGCAAGCACTACGGGCGACCGCTGCTTATCTCAGCGTCTGTCCAGCCCTTCATGCCGGGAAACCGTCAAAGCCGGGGTGTGGGGGCGGCTAGCCCCCCGGCTGCGAAAGCAGCCTATGCCCTGCCCGCTGCGCGGGCTGTGGCTCTCCCATCCGCGACCCGAAAAGAAAAGGGCGCTGGCTCTGTGCATGCAAAGCATTCGACCCCGTCGCGCACTTGTAAAGCCCGCCCTGATCGGCCGCTTGCGGCCTCTCGTGGGGCCGGTGGGGAAACCCGGAAATTCATCCCGTGGTGCTCGTGATGAATGTTCTCGGTCCTCTCCTCGTTCTGCTGGCCTATCTCGGCGCGTTTTGCGTCGTTGTCGCCGTGTTCAAACGGCTGTGCAGCAGAAAAAATCGTCACTAAGTGAATTCTCCGCTCTTGACGGCGAACCGCAAATCACGGCCTACGTGATTTGCGGTAACGCAATGTACTAAGCGTTAACTAATATAGTCATAAAGTTCGATTATCTTCGTAGCGAAAGTGCATAATCTATCTTATGCGACTATCTTGAGTACTCGAAGGTAAGCGAACCCCAACCGAAACCGAAAGGAAAATGGGGTCGTGAAGAATGTCCTACTTCGAACCATCGTCGTTCCGCTCGCCTCGCGCG
>NZ_RZSW01000362.1:0-6450 GCF_003997375.1 Mesorhizobium sp. M5C.F.Ca.IN.020.29.1.1
GTGTGGAAGCGCGTGCCCAGCGTCTGGCTATTCCACCAGGTGAAAAACTGCAGAAGGAAAGTCTTCATCCAAATCCTCGTGGCAAGCCCTCGCGGCGGCAGCGGCGGCGCCTGTTTCCTGCTTATGGCGTCAGGCCATCGCTAAGGCAAGGATTTTGCCGCAAGCGCCACGCAAATGGCTGTCAGAAAACCGATGCAAACCCGGCGAGCCTCTCGCGGCGGTCGAAGCATCCCTTGCCAAGGCTGCCCCGTCTTTCTAAAGCTCTGCGCGTCCCATGCAGGAATCCAGTCTGATTGACGGTTGAGGGAGGTAAAGATGGCCCCGGATTCATCCGACCCTGAGCTGCGAATCAGTGCCAGCTCCATTCGCCTGCGCAAGTGCGGCGTGCCGGTCGTCTGCCTCACCGCCTACACCTATCCCGTCGCTCGCCTGCTCGACGATCATGTCGACCTGCTTCTGGTCGGCGACAGCGTCGCCATGGTTCTCCATGGCCACAAGACCACGCTGGGCGCTTCGCTGGAGATGATGATCGCCCATGGACAAGCGGTGATGCGGGGTTCGGCCAGGGCCTGCGTGGTGGTCGACATGCCGGCCGGAAGCTATGAGGCACCGCCGTGCCAAGCCGTCGCCTCGGCTCGGCGGATCGTCAACGAAACCGGTTGTCAGGCCGTCAAGCTGGAGGGCGGCGTTACCGTTGCCCGGCAGATCGCGGCGATCGTCGCTGCCGGCATTCCGGTCATGGGACATATCGGCTTGCAGCCGCAATCGGTGGAAAGCGACGGCGGCTACAGGATCAAGGGCCGTACCGAGGAGAATGTGGCGGCGCTTTATCGCGACGCCAGCGCGGTCGAGAAGGCCGGCGCGTTTTCGGTAGTCATCGAAGGCACCGTCGAGACCGTCGCCGCCGACCTCACCCGGCACATTTCCATTCCAACCATCGGCATCGGCGCCAGCGGAGACTGCGACGGCCAGATCCTGGTCATCGACGATATGGTCGGCCTGACCGTCGACCGCGTGCCGAAATTCGTCAAGGAATATGCCGACCTGCGCAGCGTCATATCGCAGGCGGCAGCCAGCTATGCAGCGGAGGTGCGAAGCCGGACATTCCCCGGCCCGAACCACGTCTTTTCGGCCGCAGCCGAACAAGGGCAAAGAATGAGTTGGGACAAAGAATGAGCCGAGACAAAGCATGAGCCGGCCTCTCATCGTCGACAGCGTCGCCGCCCTTCGCGCGCAAATCCGCGACTGGCGTCGCGATGGCCTCAGCCTTGCCATGGTGCCGACCATGGGTGCACTGCATGACGGCCATGTCTCGCTGATCGGGATCGCACTCGAAAAGGCCGATCGCTGCGTTCTCTCGATCTTCGTCAATCCGACGCAGTTCGCGCCGAGCGAAGACCTCGACAAATATCCGCGCCAACTCGCCCGCGACCTCGACCGGCTGGCCGAGACCGGCGCCCAACTCGCTTTCACCCCTAGTGTGGCGGAGATGTATCCGGCTGGCTTCGCCACAAGGATCTCGGTCGGCGGGCCAGCCGCCGGGCTGGAATCGGATTTCCGTCCGACCTTCTTCGACGGCGTCGCGACGGTCGTGGCAAAGCTCTTCCTGCAGGCGTCGCCCGACTGTGCGGTCTTCGGTGAAAAGGACTACCAGCAGCTTTGCGTCGTCAGGCAGCTCTGCCGCGACCTCGATCTGCCGGTGGAAATCATCGGCGCGCCAACGGTACGCGACGCACATGGCCTCGCCATGTCCTCACGCAATGCGTATCTGAGCGAAGCCGAGCTGGAGGTGGCGCGCCAGCTCAACGCCATATTGCGCCGGACGGCGGCGGCACTAGCGGCAGGCGCGGATGAAGGCAGCGCGACCGCCGAGGCCAGCCGCGCGCTCGTCAAGGCTGGCTTCGACAAAATCGATTATGTCGCGGCGCGCGAGAGCCTGACGCTCGCCCCATGGCGGAGAAACCGTGACGGACGCCTGCTCGCAGCCGCCTGGCTGGGCAAGACCCGGCTGATCGACAATGTGGAAATTCCCTCCGCCTAAAGCGCGTCGCGTTTGGATGGATTCATGCGACGCGCTTTAAGTTCTTGTTTTTATGCTTGTCGTTATCGCAAGACCGCTTCGCACTTTTGCGCGACATGCATTAGGCCAATCAGGCGACCTTGAGATCCTTCATCGCCTTCTCGTAGACATCTTTGATCGGCTTGGATACGTCTTCGGCGGCTTTCGTCGCGGCCGCCTGAAACTCCTTGCCCTGCTCGACGGTCTTTTCCACCTGCTTGCGCAGGAAGGCAGTCTGCAGTTCGATGAACTCGGAGGGCGATTTCACGGCAACCAGGGCTTCGAGGTGAGAAAAGCTGGCCTCAACATTTGCGCGCAGCGCGGCGATCGTCTTCAGCGACAGCTCATTGCCAGCGGTCTTGGCTGTTTCGAAGGATGACTCAAGAGCCTTTTGGGTCGCCTCGGCGCCGGTCGCCAATTTCGATAAGGCTTCTTTCGACTGCTCGACGCCCTTTTCGGCGACAGCGCGGAACTGATCGGTTGCCGCGGTCGGGACTTCTGCATTCTCGATGATTTCAGCAGTTTTATCAGCGGTCTTGGTCATAGTTTCCATCCTTTGCGGTTGGCGACCTTGTAGAAAAGCCGTCTCGTTCATCTAGCAGCCTGACGTTACGGCATCTGCAGTGCATTGCAATATTTTTGTGCGTCGCACCATGCCTTTTTTGCCTCAGCGTTAGCCACTGCTGAATTCTTACCGGGCGGGTTTTGCGGACGACAGCTGAGAAAGTATTCAGGCAAGAATTGCAAAACAGTGGCCCGCTCCAATCGCGCCTGTCCGATACACGGTTCGCCTCGCGAATTACGGTGACAGTGCACCTTTTATTTCCCCGACTGCCGCGTTTTCCGGATTTCACGGTTTTTTCGGTTTGCTCGGCAATCCGATCCAGAAGTGCTTCGCTCCCCACCGGCCAGCACAGCCGAGCAAACAGCGCAAAAACTGCACTGTCACCCTAATTCACCCTAATTCCAATCTGCATATGTTTTAGACCTTTGTGGACGACATCTTCAGAATCCAAGCTACCAGGCCGGCTCGGCTACAATTCGGCCAAAATCATGGTGCGGTCCTGCGCGCTCCAGGAGCGCAGCATCGATGCTCGGCTGGAATGAGAACGTTTCCTGGCGCGGATCCCAACCTTGATACCGGCACATGTCGAGCGGCTGCTCCCCTATCTGTTCCTGCTTGCATTGACCTGCATCGCGGTCGCCTTCCGGCCGCTCCTGCCGGTCGATGAAACGCGATATCTCAGCGTCACCTGGGAGATGTATCTGAGCGGACAGATCTTCGTTCCGACGATGAATTTCGCGCCCTATCTGCAAAAGCCGCCGCTGCTGTTCTGGCTTATTGACCTGGCCTGGGACATTTTCGGCGCAAGTCGGGTTGCCGCGATGCTCGTCATCTTCGTCGCGTCGTCGCTCGTCATCTGGCTGACGACGCGTCTGACAAAAACCCTCTTTCCCAGGCGCGACGACATCGCAAGCCGTATCCCTTGGCTCGTCGCCGGAAGCACCATCTTCGTGATTTATTCGACGCTGATCCTGTTCGACATGCTGCTGACTGTCTTCGTGCTCGCCGCGCTTTTGTCGTTGCTTGCCTTTGCCAAAAACGGCAACCATTGGCACGCCGTGCTGGCGGGATTGTTCATCGGACTGGGTGTTTTGACGAAAGGTCCGGTGGTGCTCATCCATGTCGGCGCCCCTATCCTGCTCTATCCGTTCTGGCGCGATCGGCAGGCCGGGCTGGCGACGCCGAAATTTTTTGCCGGGGCGGGTCTGGCAATTCTCGCCGCATTGATCCCGGTGGCGATCTGGCTGGTGCCGGCGACCATCCAGACGAAAGGCAACTTCGTCTACGACCTTGTCTGGAACCAGTCGGCAGGGCGTGTCACCGGCCACCTGCACAACTCCCATGGCCGGCCGTTCTATTTCTACGTCGTGCTGTTGCCGATCATGCTCATACCGTGGATCTTCATACCCGAAGTGTGGCGGCTGAAGCTGGGCGCCCGGATACGTGGCCTGATCGACACGAAATCGCCGGACCTGCGCGCACTGCGCCTGCTGTCGTTCTCGTTCGTCGCGGTTTTACTGGTTTTCAGCGCGATATCCGGCAAGCAACCTCACTATCTGGTGCCGATGCTGCCATTTGCGACCATCCTGTTCGGGTATTTCATGGCGGAGATTCCCCCCGCGAGGCTCAGAAACTCGGCCTTCGTCCTGCTCGCAATTTTCGGCATCGGCCATGCCGCAGCATCAGCGACCTCTTTCAGACGCGAAGATCTCATGCCGCTGGCCAAATTCATCGCCGAGCGAAAGAACGCCGACTGGGCCGTCGCCTTCGACTACCAGGACGAGGTCGGTTTCCTGGCCCGGCTGCAGAAGCCGTTCGAAAGCACTGACAATCCCGAGGAATGGCTTCGCTCGCATCCTGGCGGCTATGTCATCGACAAATCCAAGGACACTGGGACGTCGGAGCAAATCGCTTTCCGCCTTCACGTCGAACGAGGCTATCTTGTCGTCCTCAAGGGACAACATTGAGGGCGCCGCAACCGACCGCGCAGCCCGTAAAACGCAACTGACTGCGACATATCCGGGCAGACAAATCTATCCGATCGCCTTCTCGCCGGCAGCCCTGAACCGCCGCCACAGTCGGCGGTGTTGCCGGCGGGCAAAAACCCTTTCGAGCGATAGAAGGCGACGGCCGGAGCGTTTGCCTCTTCCACTTCGACACGCAGCGTCCGCGCCACAGGAAAGCGGGCCTCGACCTCTTCCAGCAGCGCCTGGCGATCCCTTGCCTCTGGCAGGTCGGATGCACGTAAAGCTGGTTCAGCATTACGATCTTCGCATCCGCGGTGGCTGCGGCGAAAGCCATGCCGCCGATGAGCCTGCCGTCGTCTGCGACCAGGAATTCGGAGTTCGGCCGTGTCAGCCGCGCTCTACAGCGTCGCGCGTCCTTCGGACGCGCAAAGGACGTTGTAGCACTTTTGATTTTGCGCATGATCCTTTCCGAAATCGATTCCGATTTCGGGGTCATGCGCTGAGCGAGGCGATCGAATGCCATTCGTCAGTGATCTCGGTGACTTTGGCAGCACCATAGATGGCGTCATAGGTGGCATGCCACGTTTCGACCAGCAGCGCCCGGATGGGCAACCAGATCGCGTTCGCTGGCGGTGCGAACGAACATCGGTTTTCTCGCTGACGGCTCGGCTATGCTTCGACAGGTCTGCGTTTGAGATCGATCACGGCAAGCAGCACGACCCAGATGAGGAGCACCAGGCTGCCCGCCATGTTGGCCGCCATGGCGATATCGGAGAAACCTGTTGCCGCCGTGGCGACGCCGCCAATCAGGACGCCAACAGCCCCTGCGCTGCCGAGCAACGACATCCAGACTGGACAGTGCTTCGCCTGTTGCAGCGCGATGCTGGCGAGCAGGACGGTCAGGCCGAGCAGCACGGCGCTCACCGCGGCAAAGCCGATTTCGATCTGCCGCACCGCAAAGGCAGCGTTGAACAGCGATGCCTTTGCCGCATCGTCAGCCATGGCCCATGCGTTGACCATGGCCTTCAGGGCGATGCCGTCGACTGCCTGCAAAGCCGCCGCAGCCGCAAGCGACGCCGCGCCAAATACGATGGTGAGCAGAGCAAAGCCCCGCGCCGGACCGTCGAACAGACGGCCAATGATCAAAAGCATGCCGGCGATCATCGCCACGACACCGGCAAGTTGGGCCATGTGACTAAAAAGCCAATTGTGATCGGCGGAATACTCACCGAAGGCGCGAAGCGCATCACTCGGGTCCTCATGCATCGGATGCAACAGCGTGCCGACGAAAAGCAGCACGGCACCTGCGATCAGCAGCGCCGACGAGAGACCTGCCTGATTGCGCGGCCGTGGTCTTGCGTTCATTGCGCTATTCGATCCCGAGCTTGGCCTTGACGAGATCGTTGACCGCTTGCGGGTTGGCCTTGCCGCCTGTCGCCTTCATCACCTGGCCGACGAACCAGCCGGCCATGGTCGGCTTGGCGCGCGCCTGCTCGACCTTGTCCGGATTGGCTGATATCACCTCGTCGACCGCCTTTTCGATGGCGCCGCTGTCGGTGACCTGCTTCATGCCGCGGCTTTCGACCAACTGGCGCGGATCGCCGCCTTCGTTCCAAACGATCTCGAACAGATCCTTGGCGATCTTGCCGGAGATGGTGCCCTCCTTGATCAGGTCGATAACCGCGCCGAGCTGATCGGGCGAAACCGGAGCATTTTCAATACCCTTGCCGGCTCTGTTCAACGCGCCTAGCAGATCGTTGATGACCCAATTGGCGGCGAGCTTGCCGTCGCGACCAGCGGCCACCTTCTCGAAATAGTCGGCGACCGCCTTTTCCGACACCAGGATCGAGGCGTCGTAG
>NZ_RZSW01000363.1:0-6431 GCF_003997375.1 Mesorhizobium sp. M5C.F.Ca.IN.020.29.1.1
GTGCTGGAGCGCACGCTGGCGGCGAAGCTCGCGCCGCTGGACCTGAAGCCGGCGCAGCTCGACGTGCTGATGAACCTTTACCGCCATCCCGGCATGTCGCAGCACGATCTCGCCCGCCGGCTGCTGGTCGGCCGCTCCAACATCACCATGCTGCTGCCGCAACTCGAAACACGCGGCCTGCTGCGCCGCGAAGGCGATCAGAAAGACAAGCGGGTGCTGCGGCTGACCTTGACCGAAGCCGGCACGGAACTGCTGATGCAGGCGCTGAAGGTCCATATGGCGCTGATCGAGAAAGCGATGAGCCAGTCGACGCCGGAGCAATGCGACATGATCGGCGAGCAGATGCGCAAGATTGCCGACGTCCTCAAGGAAGCGTGACTGGAGCATCGGGCCCAAACGGGGAAACCGGTTTTGGGAAAATCCGATGCTCAAACAAAAGGATGGAGCTCGCGGAACGATCCGCTCACCACATAGACTTTTTCGCGCGCTCCGGCCATTCCTTGTCGTAAGCCTCGCCGTCGATGCCTTTCCGGCTGGTGATTTCCAGGATCTTTCCGGGTGTCGGTAGTGATTTTGGGTCGACATGCCTCGCCGGGTTCCACAGTTCCGACCGGACAATGGCGCGAGCGCACTGGAAATAGACCGAATCGACCTTGATGACCGTGACCGAGCGCGCCGGCTTGCCGTCGACGCTGAACGAGGCACAGAGCGCGGCATCCGTGGTGATGTGGGCGCGGCCGTTGACGCGCAGCGTCGTGCCGGAGCCTGGGACCAGGAACAACAGGCCGACGCGCGGATCGCGAATGATGTTTTTTAGCGAATCGGCACGGTTGTTGCCGCGCCGGTCCGGCATCATCAGGGTTTTCGGATCATGGATGCGAACGAAGCCGGCGAGATCGCCGCGCGGCGAGCAATCCAGCCCTTCCGGCCCGCTGGTCGCGAGCGCGGCAAAAGGCGAGGCCTCGATGAAGGCGGCGTACTCGGGAATCACATGGTCGAGTTCCTTGACCAGCGAGGTCTCGCCGGGCAGGCCATAGAGCGCTTCGAGCTGTTCGACCGTGGTTATGATGGACATTCTTGCTTCCGGATAGTCCAGCCGCCGTTACTCCCGATCCATGATGTTCTGACGACAGGATGGCCGCCAGCTAACGATCGCGGCTAAGGCCCTTTTCCGCCAGCTCGGCTAAGTAGGCATTCCAGCGGGCCTCCTGCTCATGACCCAGCGTATGCAGGTAATTCCAGGTGAAGATGCCGGTATCGTGGAAATCGTCGAAGGTGATGCGGACGGCATAGTTGCCGACTGGTTCGATCTTCAGGATCGCAACGTTGCGCTTGCCGGGAACGGTCACACGCTGTTCGGGCGAATGGCCCTGCACTTCGGCCGATGGCGAGGCAACGCGCAGAAACTCCGCTGGCAACGCGAACGGCTGATGGTCAGGGAACGTCACGGTAAGCAGCCTGCGGTCCTTCGAGACCCTCAGTTCTTTCGGCGCCGTCATGGTGATAGGTCCCGCATCATCTGTCCTTTCCTACGCCGCTTCGCGCGGCGGGAAAAGCCGCTTCGAAACTTCCGACCAATCTGTCGGTGGCGCGATGTGACCTAGGATCGAAACTTCTTATCTTGAATGGCAGGTTGGATCGTATCACATAGCCATATATAACGATGCCGTTCGCAGCCACGGGAAATGCACTAGCATGGACATGATCGATCCTTTTGGTCGCACGATCAGCTATCTCAGGGTGTCGGTCACCGACCGCTGCGACTTCCGCTGCACCTATTGCATGGCCGAGGACATGGCGTTCCTTCCAAAGAAGGATCTGCTGTCGCTGGAAGAGCTCGACCGGCTGTGCACGGTTTTCATCGAAAAGGGTGTCAGGAAACTGCGTCTTACCGGCGGCGAGCCGCTGGTGCGCAAGAACATCATGCATCTAGTGCGTCAGATTTCGCGTCATCTCGAAAGCGGCGCTCTGGAAGAACTGACGCTGACCACCAACGGCTCGCAGCTTTCGCGCTTTGCCGCTGAACTCGCCGATTGCGGGGTCAAGCGGATCAACGTCTCACTGGACACCCTGGACCCGGAAAAATTCCGCCAGATTACCCGCTGGGGCAATCTCGACAAGGTCATGGAGGGCATCGACGCTGCGCAGGCAGCGGGGCTGAAGGTAAAGCTCAATGCGGTGGCGCTGAAGGATTTCAACGACGCCGAGCTGCCGGGGATGCTGCGCTGGGCGCATGGCCGCGGCATGGAGTTGACGGTCATCGAAACCATGCCAATGGGCGAGATCGACGCCGACCGTACCGACCAGTATCTGCCGCTGTCGCTGCTGCGTGCAGCGCTGGAGCGGCAGTTCACGCTGTCCGACATCCCCTACAAGACCGGTGGTCCGGCCCGCTACGTCCATGTCGCCGAGACCGGTGGCAGGCTCGGCTTCATCACGCCGATGACGCATAATTTCTGCGAAAGCTGCAACCGCGTCCGGCTGACCTGCACCGGCACGCTCTATATGTGCCTCGGCCAGGAGGACGCCGCCGATCTGCGTGCACCGTTGCGTGCATCCGAAGGCAATGAACTGGTCGCCGACGCCATCGATGAAGCCATTGGCCGCAAGCCGAAGGGCCATGATTTCATCATCGACCGCCGGACCAATCGCCCGTCGGTGTCGCGGCACATGAGCGTCACCGGCGGCTGATCTTCTCGATCACACCCAGAAAAAGACTGGTCCGCAGCCGGTTGCCGATTTACTGGCGAAACGTTCCAGCCTAGCCTCCTGCTCGGGAGCGGATCCTCGCTCGGTGGGGGACTACAACATGCGCAAATTCAGTCTTTCTCTTGCATTGCTTGGGCTCGCGGCCGTGCCCGCGGCCGCCCAGTCGATCGGCGGCACCTATACGGTCGCCGGCACCAATTTTGACGGATCGTCCTATGGCGGCGAGGCAACCATCACGCTGACCAGCGAGACGACCTGCGCAATCCACTGGGAGACAGGCGGCTCGTCCTCGGACGGCATCTGCATGCGAAACGACGATGCCTTCTCGGCAGGCTATGTCATGGGCAAGGCGGTCGGCCTTGTCGTCTATAAGGTACAGGAGGACGGCTCGCTGCACGGCCTGTGGACGATTGCCGGCAAGGAAGGCAATGGCACCGAAATGCTGACGCCAAACTAAGTTCTGCTGTCCTGGAACATCAGACATCGCTGGGCCACGCGAAAGGCTGTGGCCCAGCCCTTTGACGTTGCTGTCTTATGACCGGCTGCTACAGGCTTGATGCAAAACGCAACCGGTAACGCCTTTGCTTCTTTCCCCAAATCTTCGCGGCGCGCTGTTCATGGTGGTGGCCATGATTGGTTTCACGCTCAACGACGCGATCACCAAAGTCTCGTCGGAATCCATGAACATGGCGCAGGTCATGCTGATCCGCGGCGCCTTCGCTTCGCTTTTCGTAGGCCTGCTTGCCTGGCAACGCGGTGCGCTTGCCCTGCCCGGCTCGATGCTGCAGCCGATGGTTGCGGTGCGCGTCGCCGGCGAAGCCGGCGCTACTGTGTCGTTCCTGGTTGCTTTGGCGCATCTGCCAATCGCCAACGTCTCGGCCGTGCTGCAGGCGCTGCCGCTGGCGGTGACGATGGGCGCAGCACTTGTGTTCAACGAAGGCGTCGGCTGGCGGCGCTGGCTGGCCATCGCCATCGGCTTTGCCGGGGTGCTGATTATCGTGCGGCCCGGCTTCGAAGGATTCAGTGTCTATTCGCTGCTGGCGCTGGCCTGTGTCGCCTGTTGTGCGGTGCGAGACCTCGCCACCAAGCGGATACCGCTAGCCGTTCCGACATTGCTGGTGTCGACTGCCACGGCACTTGCCATGACAGTGCTCGGCGCGGCGCTGCTTGAGCCAATGGGTGGGTGGACACCGATGACGGGAGAAAGCACAGCGTTGCTGGCATTGGCGGCAGTGCTAGTGGTCATCGGTTACCAGTTCATCATCATGGCGATGCGGGAGGGCGACATCTCGTTCATCGCGCCATTCCGCTACACAGTCCTGCTCTGGTCGATCCTGCTTGGCCTGTTCATCTTCGGCGACGTCCCCGACCTGCCGATGATCTTCGGCGCCGGCGTCATTGTCGGTTCCGGCCTCTACGCTCTCTACCGCGAACGGATCGTCGGCCGGCGAAAGACAGCCGCCGAAAGCGCTGGACCCGACATGGCGCCTGACGGCATATAGCTTGCCGATCGCGGCGAGTGACCGCATGGACGAAAGACGATGACTAAAGACATTGCCGGCGTCATTCTGGCCGGTGGTCAGTCGCGGCGGATGGGCGGCGGCGACAAGGGCCTGCTTGCGCTCGGCGGCGGCAGCCTGCAGGACCATGTCGTTGCGCGCTTTGCTGCGCAGGTCGGTCCGCTGGTGCTCAGCGCCAATGACGACCCGGCACGGTTTGCCGGGGTTGGGCTTCCGGTGGTTGCCGATACGGTGAAAGGGTTCGCCGGACCGCTCGCCGGGATCCTGACCGGCCTCGAATGGGCTGCCGCGAACACGGCCTGTGAGGCAGTTGTCACGGCTGCGGGCGATACACCGTTCCTGCCCGAAAATCTGGTCGAGCGGCTGGCCGCGGCAGTCGACGAACGTCCCGGCGCGATCGCCGTCGCCTGTTCCGGCGGCAAACGGCATCCGACATTCGCGCTCTGGCCGCTGGGGCTCCACGACGCCTTGAGGCGTTTTCTGGTCGATGAAGATGTCAGGCGGGTTTCCGCTTTCATCGACCGGCATGACTTTGTCGATGTGGAATTCCCGATGCTGATCTCGGGAGGCCATCTGCACGACCCTTTCTTCAACGTCAACACGTCAGACGACCTGGCCCGGGCCGAACGTCTGTTGCAGAGCATGAAGCCATGATGAGACGCGTCTTCGGTATCACCGGCTGGAAGAATTCCGGCAAGACGACACTGACCGAAAAGCTGGTCGCCGAACTCGTTCGGCGTGGCTGGAAAGTCTCGACGGTGAAACACGCCCATCATGATTTCGACATCGATAAACCGGGGGCGGACAGTTTTCGCCACCGGCAGGCCGGAGCCACTGAAGTCGCCATCGTGTCTGACAGGCGCTGGGCGCTGATGCACGAATTGCGCGGCGAGGACGAGCCGACGCTTGAGGCGATCCTGTCGCGGCTCGGCACCTCCGACATCGTTCTGGTCGAAGGCTACAAGCGCGAGGCGCACAGCAAGATCGAAACGCGGCGGCTGGAGACTAAGGACCGGACACCGCTTTCGGCACATGATCCGCATATCATCGCCATCGCCGCCGACTTCGCCTTAGCGGACGAAAGGCTGCCTGTCTTCGATCTCGACGACACGAAATCGATAGCCGACTTCATCGAGCGCGCGACAGGTTTGACGCGCTGAGGGTACTGCTGAAGGAGCATTCGGCCGCCCCCAAATTCCTCCTTGGTGTGCCTGCCCCAACGTCAGCATTGTCTGGGAATGCGAACCCTCGCAAGCAACGGTTTTATAGTTGCTTTTCCTTGGGAAAGAATGGGAGTATCGCGTCAGCGGGCGGTCAAAAGAACCGCCCACAGAGCCGTTTGGAACGACGGCCGGGAACATACAGAGAGGACCATCATGCGTACTGCACTGCGTATAGCGCTCGCCGCATCGGCCGCGCTGCTGACCCTGGGCGTTGCCCAGGCCCAGGAGAAAACCTTGAGGATCGGCACGGAGGGAGCCTATCCGCCATTCAACAACCTGACTGCCGATGGCCAGCTCGTGGGCTTCGACATCGACATCGCCAACGCGCTTTGCGAAGAGATGAAGGTGAAGTGCACCTTCGTCGCGCAGGATTGGGACGGCATTATCCCGGCGCTTCAGGCCGGCAAGTTCGACGCCATCGTCGCCTCGATGTCGATTACGCCGGAGCGTGCCGAGAAGGTCGACTTCACCAACAAATACTACAACACGCCGCCGGCGATCGCCGCGCCCAAGGACAGCGACATCAAGGGCGTGACTAAGGAGGACCTGGCCGGCAAGACGATCGGCGTGCAGGCGTCCACCACCCACTTCAATTATTCAACCAAGGCTTATACCGACAGTACAATCAAGCCGTACCCGACCGCGCAAGAATACCAGCTCGATCTCGCTAATGGCCGCGTTGACGCGGTCAACGACGATATCACTGTTCTCGAAGGCTGGCTTGCCACGCCGGACGGCGCCTGCTGCAAGCTGATCGGTGCGATCACGCCCGACATCGAGATCCATGGGCCGGGCGCCGGCATCGCGGTACGCAAGGGCGATACCGAGTTGGTCAATCAGTTCAATAAGGCGATCGACGCCATCCGCGCCAACGGAAAGTACAAGGAAATCAACGACAAGTACTTCAAGTACGATGTCTACGGCGGCGAGTCCTAATCCTTCCGGATTGACAGCGAACGGCGGGACATTCCCGCCGTTC
>NZ_RZSW01000364.1:0-6411 GCF_003997375.1 Mesorhizobium sp. M5C.F.Ca.IN.020.29.1.1
CGCCGACACCCATGATCTGTGGCTGCCGCCAATGCTGGCCCAGCCTATCATTTTTGCGCGAGGGGCCAATTTCAATGCCACGCTGACGCTCATCCAGTTGCTCGACTGCGCTGTCGTCGCGGCAACTATCGGGCTCGCCGCCTGGGCGTTTGCCCAATCAAGCTTCGGCCGGCGCTGGCGCGCCGTCTCCGACGATCCCAGGGCGGCAGCGATGTGCGGCGTCGATGTTCGCGCGGTGCTTCGGCGTGCGGTGCTTTTCGGCGGCCTTTGCGCGGCACTGGCCGGCGTGCTCGCCGCCTTCTACTACGGTAACATCAGCTTCGGCACAGGGTTGGTCTACGGGCTGAAAATCCTGTTTGTGACGGCGGTGGGCGGCTATCTCTCGCCGTTGCGGGCAGCACTTGGCGCTGCCGCTTTCGGCATGGCCGAATCGCTGTGGGCCGGCTATTTTCCGCTCGAATGGCGCGATGGCTGGATGTATCTGTTCCTCGTCGCCATGCTGGTGCTTATCGGCACCGGCCGCGATCAGGGCAAGATCGCCTGACGGTACCAAGCCTGGGTAGACTTTGGTTGCATGACGTCTACAGCGCGCGCGTCCTCTCGGACGCGCAAAGGACCCTGTAGCACTTTGATTTTGCGCATGATCCCAGCGAAAATCGATTCCCATTTTCGGGGTCATGCGCTGCGTCAGGCGCTGTTTGGCCCCTTCCTCATCTCACAAGACCCTTCCTCACCTCACAAGATTGTTTTACTCGGTCTGCCCTGTGTTGACCCGCCGGGCCACGCACGGCATACCGTTGGGCCACATCGAAGCGGCGGAAAACAAGCGGGATGGCGCGCCGCTGATACTTTGAAGCACGCAACGTGCTTTCCGAAAATCGACACCGATTTCGGGCCGATGCGTAAAGGGAGGAATGCATGGCAGGGCTTCTCGCTCTATCCAGAACCATTGACCGTGTGAACGAATTCATCGGCAGATGGGTGTCGTGGCTGATCCTGCTGGCAATCCTGGTCAGCGCCGCCAATGCGGTCATCCGCAAGACGTTCGACATGTCGTCGAACGCCTGGCTGGAACTGCAGTGGTATTTGTTCGGCGCGGCCTTCATGCTGGCCGCTGCCTACACGCTGAAGCAGAACGACCATATCCGCATCGACATCGTTTACGGCATGTTCTCGCGCCGCGTGCAGCACTGGATCGACCTTCTCGGTCACCTCTTTTTCCTGATGCCGTTCGTCACCCTGATGGTGATCTATTTCGTTCCCTATGTGTCGCTGTCGTTTCGCAGCGGCGAAATGTCGAACAATTCCGGCGGTCTGATTATCTGGCCGGCAAAGGCGATCCTGCTGGTCGGCTTTTTCCTGCTCGCGCTCCAGGGCATCTCGGAGATCATCAAGAAGATAGCCATCATGCGCGGCGACATGGACGATCCCACTCCATTCATATCGGTCCATGAGCAGGCCGAACTCGAAGCGAAGGCGCTCGCCGAAGAGGTGCGCTCGTGATCGAGTTCATCGCCCAGAACATGGCGCCGATCATGTTCGCCTCGCTGGTCATCTTCCTGCTGATCGGCTACCCGGTCGCGTTTTCGCTCGCCGCCAACGGCCTGCTGTTCTTCTTTATCGGTGTCCTTCTGTCGCCCTATTCGGGCGGCTCGATCAATCTCGCTTGGCCGCTGCTGCACGCACTGCCGGACAATTTCTACGGCAGCCGGGTGATGTCGAACGACACGCTGCTGGCCATCCCGTTCTTCACGTTCATGGGCATCGTGCTCGAACGATCGGGCATGGCCGAGGACCTTCTCGATACGATCGGCCAATTGTTCGGACCGATCCGCGGCGGCCTCGCCTATGCCGTGATCTTCGTCGGTGCGCTGCTTGCCGCAACCACGGGTGTGGTGGCTGCTTCCGTCATCGCCATGGGCCTGATCTCGCTGCCGATCATGCTGCGCTACGGCTATGACCGCCGTGTGGCGTCCGGCGTCATTGCGGCGTCGGGCACGCTCGCCCAGATCATTCCGCCCTCGCTGGTGCTGATCGTTCTGGCCGACCAGCTCGGCCGCTCGGTCGGCGACATGTATGCGGGCGCGCTGATCCCGGGGCTGGTTCTGACCGGCCTCTATACGCTCTACATCCTGATCATGTCGATTGTCCGGCCGAAGTCGATGCCGGCCCTGCCGCTCGAGGCCCGCACGCTCGGCCACGGCATCCTGTCGTTGCTGGTCGCGCTGCTGACGGCAGTCGTGGTTTGCTACGCGGCGTATCGCTATCTTGCGCCGTCGCAGGGCCAAAACGCCGACATTCTCGGCGCCACCATCGGCGTGGTTTTCATCTACGTCGTGGCGATCGCCGACCAGCGCCTGAAGATCAACATGATGTCGCGGCTGGCGCAGCAGGTGATCATCGTGCTGATTCCGCCGCTGGCGCTGATCTTCCTGGTGCTGGGCACCATCTTTCTCGGCATCGCCACCCCGACCGAGGGCGGCGCCATGGGGGCCGTCGGCGCGCTGATCATGGCGGCGATGAAGGGGCGGCTGTCGCTGGACGTGATCAAGCAGGCGCTGGCGTCGACGACGCGGCTGTCGTCCTTCGTGCTGTTCATCCTGATCGGCGCGCGTGTGTTCTCGCTCACCTTCTACGGCGTCAACGGCCATATCTGGGTCGAACACCTCCTGACATCGCTGCCGGGCGGCGAAATTGGCTTCCTGATCGGGGTGAACATCCTCGTGTTCTTGCTCGCCTTCTTCCTCGACTTCTTCGAGCTCGCCTTCATTATCGTGCCGCTTTTGGCGCCGGCCGCCGACAAACTCGGCATCGACCTGATCTGGTTCGGCGTGCTGCTCGGCGTCAACATGCAGACCAGCTTCATGCACCCGCCCTTCGGCTTCGCGCTGTTCTACCTGCGCTCGGTCGCCGCCCGGGTGCCCTATCTGGATCGCCTCACCAGCAAACAGATCGCACCGGTGACCACCGGCCAGATCTATTGGGGCGCGGTTCCCTTCGTTTGCATCCAGGTCATCATGATCGGCCTGACCATCGCTTTCCCGCAGATGGTGATGCACTACAAGGGCACGCCAGTCGACCCGGGCACGATCGATTACCAGGTACCGGAAACGCCGGGCCTGTCGCCGCTTGGCATACCGCCGGCGGATGGCGGCACGGCGCCGACCGCGCCTGCACCGGACCTGTCGCAGCCGCCGAATTTCGGTGAAACGCCGCCTGCCAAGCCAGCAGCGCCAGCACCCGATCTGTCCCAACCACCGAGTTTCAATTGATGCCGGAGGCGCAACAGAGATGAAAGCGGTGCGGCTGGAGGGCGTGGGCAGCATTGCCCTGCGCGAGGTCGGCAAACCGGCCGCCGGGCCGGACGATCTCCTGGTGCGGATCGAGGCATGCGGCGTCTGCGGAACCGACCGGCATCTTTTCCATGGCGAATTTCCCTGTACGCCGCCGGTTACGCTCGGACATGAATTCTCCGGGATCGTCGAAGCGATTGGAACCGGAGTGTCCGGCTTTTCGGTCGGCGATCGCGTCACCGGCGATCCCAACATCGCCTGCGGGAGCTGTCCGCACTGCCATGCCGGTCGCATCAATCTTTGCCATAATCTGATTGCCATCGGCATCCGCCGCGACGGCGGCTTCGCCGAATATGTCGTGCTGCCCCAGAAGCAGGCCTTCTCCCTTCCGAAAGACCTGAAGCCGACGCATGGCGCGTTCTGCGAGCCGCTTGGCTGCTGCCTGCATGGCTTGGACCTGGCGCAGATCAGACCCGGCTCCTCGGTCGCCGTGCTTGGCGGCGGCGTGATCGGCCTGCTCACTGTGCAACTGGCGAGGCTTGCCGGCGCGACGACAATCATCCTATCGACGCGCCAGGTCTCGCGGCGTGCCCTCGCCGAAGAATTGGGCGCAACGGCGACGGTCGACCCAAGCGCTTGCGATATCATCGACACGGTCGTCGGTGCGTCGGGCCTGATGCCAGGCGGTGTCAATGTGGTGTTCGAATGTGCTGGCGTAAGAGAGACAGTCGAGCAATCGATGCGGCTGGCCAAAGCCGGCGGGACGGTTGTCGTCGTCGGCGTGATGCCTCAAGGCATGAAGGCCGAGTTCGAACCTTTCGACCTGTTGTTCCGGGAATTGAGGGTCCTGGGCTCGTTTCTCAATCCGTTTACGCATCGCCGGGCCGCCGATCTCATCGCCTCGGGTGCGATCGAGATCGACAAGCTCATCTCACGGCATGTGACGCTTGAGGAGGCGGCTGCGGTGATCGCCAATCCGCCTGCGCCAGGCGAAGTCAAGGTGCTGGTTGTGCCGCGCTGATCCGGCAAATCGAAGTGTGACGGCGCCACGCGTCCGAAGAGCGCGCGGCGCCGTAACTGTTGTCAGAGCTTGCCGGTGCGCTGCTGGACCATCATGAAGGTGTCGTAATTGTACTCGGCCACCTGCGCCCAGAGATAGTGCTCCTTGCGGAACGCCTTGATCGAGTCCCAGATCTTCTTGAACGGCGCGTTCGAGGCTTCCATCTCGGCATAGACCTCGTTTGCCTTTTCGAAGCAGGCTGCCAAGATTTCCGGGCTGAACGGGCGCAATTTGGCGCCCTCGGACACCAGCCGCCTCACGGCCGCCGGATTCAGAAAGTCGTATTTCTGCAGCATGTTGGCGTCGGCGGCCTGCGCGGCGGTGTGCACCAGCGCCTTATAGGCCGGTGAAAGCTCTTCGTATTTCGCCTTGTTGAACATCAGATGGACGGTCGGCCCGCCTTCCCACCAGCCGGGATAATAATAATTCGGCGCGACCTTGTAGAATCCGAGCTTCTCATCGTCATAAGGGCCGACCCACTCGGCGGCGTCTATGGTGCCTTTTTCCAGCGCCGGATAGATGTCGCCGCCGGCGATCTGCTGCGGCACCACGCCGAGCCTTTCCACCACTTTGCCGGCAAAGCCACCGATGCGCATCTTGAGGCCCGAAAGGTCGGCGACGGTGTTGATCTCCTTGCGGAACCAGCCGCCCATCTGCACGCCGGTATTGCCGCCCGGCAAGCCAAAAAGGCCCTGCGTGGCGAGAAACTCGTTGAACAGGTCGATGCCGCCGCCGTGGTAATGCCAGGCATTGATGCCGCGCGCGTTGAGCGAGAACGGAACCGCAGCGCCCAGCGCCCATGTCGGGTCCTTGCCCCAATAATAATATGCCACCGTATGGCAGGCCTCGACGGTGCCGGCGGTGGTGGCGTCCGCGGCCTGCAGGCCGGGCACGAGTTCACCTGCGGCGAAGACCTGGACCTGGAAGTTGCCGTCGGTCGCCTCCGCAAGCATCTTGGAAAAGACCTCGGCGCCGCCGTAGATCGTGTCGAGAGATTTCGGGAAGGACGACGCCAGGCGCCATGTCACTTTCGGATTGGATTGGGCGATGGCCGGCGCGGCAAGCGCTGCTGTAGCCGCCGCGGCGCCCACACCAGTCGCGCCGGCCTTGCGGATGAATGATCGACGATCCATGAAGTCCTCCCTATTGGATCAATAGACCGACGTTCGGGAAATGCTCTGTGCCCCGGATCGGCTTCGCGGCAGACATTACACGGGCAAGAAGTCGAGTCCAGCCATGGCAGCCGGTTTTGCCGGCGGCGTTTCCGCGAAATTCGCGGCGCGAACGCACCTCTTGCAACTTAAGTCTAACGCCGTTTCGGTGGACCATGCGACATGCCGAACTTGTCATGGCAAAGCGCCTTCGGATCGCCTATTTTAAAGGCAGAATATGCCCCTGCACTGAATGGAACCCGGATCAAAAATGCAGCAGCCGCTCGTCGCCATATCGACCGACGTCCGCCAGTTCGATAACTACACCTGGCATGCCGTTCCGCAGCAATATCTGGAGGCGGCGCTTTCGGGCGCCGGCGTATTCCCGGTGCTGGTGCCGTCCTTCGGCGACCGGCTCGATTTCGACGAACTCCTGTCATCGGTCGACGGCGTCATGGTCACCGGTTCGAAGTCCAATGTGCATCCCTCGCTCTATGGCGGCGATGCCAGCGAGGCCAATGGTCCCTACGATCCTGCCCGCGACGCGACGACGCTGCCGTTGATCCGCAAGGCAGTGGAGCGCGGCGTGCCGCTGCTCGCCATCTGCCGCGGCATCCAGGAAATGAATGTGGCGCTGGGCGGCACGCTGGCCACAGAGATTCAGGAGCGCGAGGGATCGCTGGACCATCGCGCACCGGCGAGCGACAATCAGGACGAACGCTTCGCCATCCGCCAGTCCATTTCGATCAAGCCTGGAACCTGCCTCGCCGGCGTCTTCGGAGCGGGCGACATCATGGTCAATTCGGTGCACCGCCAGGCCATCGACCGGCTCGGCCCGAAGCTGCAGATAGAGGCGGTCGCCACTGACGGCACGGTCGAGGCGGTTTCGGTGCGGGACGCCCGTGCT
>NZ_RZSW01000365.1:0-6410 GCF_003997375.1 Mesorhizobium sp. M5C.F.Ca.IN.020.29.1.1
CTCCATTTCCCGGTGGTGCAGGAATGCGATGGCATTGCCGAACGCTGGATCGAGATTCCGGCGGCCGGCCAGGATGAGGATGCGCTGGAATATCCCGCGCCTGGTCCCAAGCTGTTGCCGAAGAAGTGATCCTTAGGCGGTCGCCTCTATCCGAAAGAGCGCGCCGCTGTTTGTATGGCAGTGGCATGAGCGCGGCACCCTTCCTTCGGACGATCTGCACAACCAGCAAGCGCGCCGGTCGGCTTGCGGTCGGGCAGCTGGCTGCGATCGTGCTGCTCGCCATAATTGCTGCGCCAACTCAGGTCTTTGCCCATGCGGCGCTGATCACGACCGAGCCGGCTGATGGCGCGGTGCTGGGACAAAGTCCTACGCAATTTTCGCTGACCTTCAGCGAACCGGTGTCACCGCTGGTGCTGACCTTGGTGCGGCCTGACGGGACGCCGGTTCCGCTGACGTCCTTTCGGCTCAGTGTCCAGACGGTCGAGATCGACAATCCGCAAACGCTCGGGTCCGGCACACATGTGCTGAGCTGGCGGGTGATTTCCGCCGATGGCCATCCGGTCGGCGGCTCGGTGCTGTTTTCCATCGGCGCGCCGAGTGCTGCGCCGGCCGTCTCCGAAGTCGTCGACCGGGGTCTGAGGTCGGCGATCTGGATCGGCAAGATCTTTCTCTATGTCGGCCTCTTTCTCGGCGTCGGCGGCGCCTTTGCCATCGCCTGGCTGGCGAAGGGCGGACGTTCCGGCCAGCGCTTCGCCATCGCCGCAATCCTATGCGGCCTTGTCGCGGCGCCTTTGTCGCTCGGCTTCCAGGGACTGGACGCGCTCGGTGCGCCGCTCGTCCGGCTGGCGCAGCCGGGCGTCTTGCAAGCCGGGCTCGGCACAAGCTTCGGCTGGACGGTCCTGGTCGCGCTGGTGGCGCTCGGGCTTGGGCTGCTGTCGCTTGTCGGGCCGCGCGGCGGTGCAAAACTGTTTGCCGTTGCCGGCTTGGCCGCTGTCGGTGCCGCCCTCGCCGCCAGCGGGCATGCAAGTGCCGCCGAACCGCAATGGCTGACAAGGCCGATGGTGTTTCTACACGGTGCCGGCATTGCCTTCTGGGCCGGGGCGCTGGCGCCGCTCAGTCTCGCCATCAGGCGGAAGCCGGTCGAGGCCACGCCATTCCTGCGCCGGTTTTCCCAAGTGATACTGCCCGTCGTGGCCGTGCTTACGGCCACCGGCATCGTGCTGGCTGTCATCCAGGTGCAGGCGCCCGCAGCTTTGCTCGAGACTGCCTATGGCGGGCTGCTGCTGGTCAAGCTGGCACTGCTGTTCTTTCTGTTCACGCTGGCCGCGACCAACCGCTGGAAGCTGACCGGTCCGGCCGAAGCGGGAGAGACGGAAGTACAGAGGAGGCTGGTCCGCTCGATCGGCATTGAGATGCTGATCGTTCTGGCGATCTTCGGCGTTGCCGCCGGCTGGCGCTTCACGCCGCCGCCACGCGCCCTGGCGATCGCAGCAGAGCAGCCGGCGTCGGTGCATATCCACACACCGAAGGCGATGGCCGACCTCAGCATCACGCCCGGCCATGTTGGGCCGGTTGCCGCCTCGATTGTCATCATGACCGGGGATTTCGGCCCGCTCGATGCAAGCCAAGTGACGTTGGTGCTGTCAAAACCCGACTCCGGCATCGAGCCGATCAAGCGCGCGGCGAAAAAACCAGGCGACGGCACCTGGCGCGTCGACGGTCTCGTCGTCCCGGTTCCCGGCCGATGGACAGCGCGGCTCGATATTCTCGTCTCGGATTTCGAGATCGTGAAGATAGAGGCGCCGATCGACATCAGGCCGGAGTGACGTGCTGATATTCAGGTGATGCCGGCCTGCAAATGGCGGTGTCCTGCGCTTGCCTACAGCGCCGCGCGCCCTCTCGGGCGCGCAAAGGACGCTGTAGCACTTTGATTTTGCGCATGATCCTTTCCGAAATCCACCTCGATTTCGGGGTCATGCGCGTGCTCACGAACTCAAGTACGCTCCGCTCCGGTTCTCGGAAACCACCTGTTTGGTCGCTTCGCGCCCGCCTTCGACTCCGGCTCGGCCTGACCTGAATCTCAACACGCCCCAGCTGTAGCACAATTCGGCAAGGCGGTTGACGCGGTCCTGAAGGCCCGTCAATCATCCCAGCAAGAATGGCATCCCGACAAGAATGGGCATCGCCACAAATCGCGGCCTCAACAAAAGATCCGAAAGTAGGGAAGAAACGATGGAAAAAGCCGAAATCGGCCTGATCGGCCTTGGCACGATGGGCTCCAACCTGGCGCTCAACATCGCCGAGAAGGGGCACCGCATAGCCGTCTTCAACCGCACCGCGGCACGCACCGACGCCTTTGTCGAGAATGCCGGGGCGCTCAGGGATATGGTGGTGCCCTGCTACAGCCTGGAGGAACTCGCCGCCGCCATCCGGCCGCCGCGGCCGATCATCATCATGGTGCTGGCCGGCAAGCCGGTCGATGAGCAGATCGCGGCACTGAGCGGCGTGTTGTCGGCCAACGACATCGTCATCGATGCCGGCAACGCCAATTTCCGCGACACGATGCGGCGCTTCTCCGAGCTTTCCGGTTCGGGGCTCACCTTCATCGGCATGGGCGTGTCCGGTGGCGAGGAGGGCGCGCGCCATGGACCGTCGATCATGGTCGGCGGCACGGAAGAGTCCTGGAAACGCGTCGAAAAGGTGCTGACCGCCATTTCGGCCAAGTTCAGGGACGAGTCCTGTGCGGCATGGCTTGGCACCGATGGCGCCGGGCATTTCGTCAAGACCGTCCATAACGGCATCGAATATGCCGACATGCAGATGATCGCCGAGATCTACGGCATTTTGCGCGACGGGCTCGGCATGGCGCCGAAGGAGATCGCACAGGTGTTTGCCGGCTGGAACAAGGGCCGGCTCAACTCCTATCTGATCGAGATCACCGCCAAGGTGCTGGCCGCCGACGATCCGAAGACGGGCAAGCCGGTGGTCGACATCATCCTCGACCGCGCCGGCCAGAAGGGCACCGGCAAATGGTCGGTGATCGAGGCGCAGCAGCTCGGCATTCCGGCCACCGCGATTGAGGCCGCGGTGGCGGCGCGCGTCTTGTCATCAATCAAGGACGAGCGTCTGGCCGCCGAAAAGGCCTATGGCAATGGCGGCGTGACCAAGATTTCCGGAGACAAGGGCGCGCTTCTGGGCGATCTCGAGCTGGCGCTGTTCGCCGGCAAGATCGCTGCCTATGCGCAAGGCTTCGCGGTGATGAGCGGCGCATCGAAGGAATTCAACTGGAACCTGCCGATGCCGACCATCGCCAAGATCTGGCGGGCCGGCTGCATCATCCGCTCGCAATTGCTGGATACGATAGCGGAAGCCTTCGGCAAGGGTGGGGCGGCTACCAATCTGCTGATGGCACCGGCTTTCGTCGCAATGATGCAGGAGGCGCATCCATCGCTCCGGCGCATCGTGGGAAGAGCGTCGGAGGCTGGCTCGCCGGTGCCGGCGCTGTCGTCCGCGCTCGCCTATTTCGATAGCTACCGCCAGGGCCGCGGCACCTCGAACCTGATCCAGGCGCAGCGCGATTTCTTCGGCGCGCACGGCTTCGAGCGTATCGACGGGCCGGGCGCGTTCCATGCCCCTTGGGGGAGCGGGGCGGCGGGTTAGTCGCGGCGATAGGCCAGAACCTCGGTCGGCATGCTCAGGCTCTGCAAGGAGCCAGGTGCTGCGCCGCCGATCCAGCCCAACACTGAGCGGGCGAGCTCGGCGCCGGCCAGCCGGAAGTTCTCGTTGACCACCAGCAATTCCCTACGGAACAGGTGGAGCAGGTCGGACGACTGCTTGGACACCACGTCGACGTCCCGGCCGAGCTTGAGGCCGGCGTCCTCGATGCCGGCGACGATGGCGAGGGTAGCGGCGGCGGCACTGCTGACGAAACCGTCGGGCCTGGCGTCGCGGCGCATCAGCTGTGCGGTCCTCATTCTGATCTGCTCGATCGAATGGTCGATCGAAACGGTGTTGAACGGGATTTCGCTGGCGCCGACATCGCTCAGCGCATCGGTGAAGCCGTTCAGCGTATGACTGTGGTAGGTCAGCTCGACCGGAGGCGCCAGCAGAGCCAGCCTGCGGCGGCCGATGCCGGCCAGATGGCGTACAGCCTCGGCCGCGAAAGCGTAGTTGTCGAAATCATGGTAGGGGTGGATCAGCCCCATATCGGTGCGGCCATGCGTGGCAAAGGGGATACCACGCTCCAGCATGTAACGGGCCCTGGGGTCATTCGGCTGAGTGCGCGAAATGATGACGCCGTCGGCGGAGCCGGTTTCCACCAGATAACGTATCGGGTCCAGAGGATCCTGCGAGCGTGAATAAGGCGTGACGATCAGGTGATAAGGTGTGTCGGCGATGACTTCCGAGACGCCGTAGATGATATCAGAGACAAAGCTCATGATCTCGCGTTCGGTGTTGAGCACGAGACTGATGACGTTGGTCTTGCCGGTCCGCAGGCGCACACCGGCACGATTGGGGCGATAGCCGATCTGTTTGGCGACGAGCTGGACGCGCCGCCTAGTCTCGGCGCCGATCTCGGGCGCGTCCTTCAGCGCCCGCGATACGGTGGTGACGCCCAGCCCGGTCATGAAGGCAAGCGTCTTCAGCGTCGGCCGGCCTTGTCCCGACGCCTCGTCGTCCTTTTCCGTCTGTTGTCTGTCCATTCATCCCGCCCGTCAGGCGCATAGCAGTTGCCGTGCAGGTCGGCAATCGGCGGGTCGCCCGCCTGATGAACACCCTATATACTGAAACGTTACAGATTGTCACTTGCCATCGCGCAGAGGCCAGTAAAAGCTAGCTTGCATGAGCGCCGCTCCCGTTCGTCGCGAAGTCGGTGGGCGTTGGCAGGACTTGCCCGCGGAGCAAGGTTTTGCCGAATTTCACGCATTGCGGCATCATTTTTGCAAGGCAGCCTGTCTTACTGCGCTGCCCTGGACGGACATTGCGCGGCGTGTTTGTTCGCGGCTCGAAAAAACCCCGAACTGCTGCTGTTCGGGGGTTGCGCGCCTCCCACAATTGCCGTATCGAAAATCTGTAACGTTTCAGATTCTGGGAGGAGCCGAAATGCGATACCAAATCATGACCGCTGCGTTGGCAGTGACAACCGCGCTGCCATTCGCCGGCCCGGCGGCAGCGACGGATCTGGAAGTGACCCATTGGTGGACTTCGGGCGGCGAGGCGGCGGCGGTCGCCGAATTCGCCAAGGCGTTCGACGCGACAGGCAATCATTGGGTCGACGGCGCTATCGCCGGCTCCGGCGGCACGGCGCGGCCGATCATGATCAGCCGCATCACTGGCGGCGACCCCATGGGCGCCACCCAGTTCAATCACGGAAGGCAAGCGGAAGAACTGGTGCAGGCCGGTCTGATGCGCGACTTGACCGATCTCGCCGCCAGGGACAAGTGGGCGGAAATCGTACAGCCGAAGAGCCTGCTCGACGGCTGTACCCTAGACGGCAAGATCTATTGCGTGCCGGTCAACATTCACTCCTGGCAGTGGCTGTGGCTGTCGAACGCGGCCTTCGAAAAGGCCGGTGTGCCGGTACCGAAGAATTGGAATGAGTATGTTGCAGCCGCCCCTGCGCTGGAGAAGGCAGGCATCATACCGCTGGCGGTCGGCGGGCAGCCCTGGCAATCCTCAGGGGCTTTCGACGTGCTGCTTACGGCGGTCGGCGGCACGGACACTTTCTTGAAGGTCTATCGCGACAAGGACGCGGAATTCGCCGCCGGACCCGAGGTCGCCAAGGTATTCAAGGCCGCGGACGATGCCCGCAAGATGGCGAAGAACACCAATGTGCAGGACTGGAACCAGGCCACCAATCTCGTCATCTCCGGCAAGGCCGGCGGCCAGATCATGGGCGACTGGGCGCAGGGCGAGTTCCAGGTTGCCGGCCAGACCGCCGGAAAGGACTATACGTGTCTTCCCGGCCTTGGCCTGAACGAGGTCATCGCCACCGGGGGCGATGCCTTCTACTTCCCGCTGCTGCAGGACGCTGAAAAGTCCAAGGCGCAGGAAGCGCTGGCCGAAGCGCTGCTCGATCCCAAGACGCAGGTCGCCTTCAACCTCAAGAAGGGTTCGCTGCCGGTGCGCGGCGATATCGACCTCAAGGCGGCGAACGACTGCATGAAGAAAGGGCTCGACATCCTGGCCAAGGGCAGCGTCATGCCCTGGACGGACCAGCTGCTGTCACAGGACACCCAAAAGCAGAAGGAGGACCTTTTCTCCGAGTTCTTCGCCAAGCCTGACATGACCGTGGAAGAGGCACAGAAGCGCTTCGCCGACATCGTCGCCTCAGCGGACTGACGGTCGACGAACCGCTCGCTCCCGGCCCGCGACCGCGGGGCCGGGAGCGAGCGGGTCAAGGTCTTGAC
>NZ_RZSW01000366.1:0-6381 GCF_003997375.1 Mesorhizobium sp. M5C.F.Ca.IN.020.29.1.1
CCCCACGACAACGCGACATCTTCAGTGACTGCAAGGATCCGGTCGGCTTGTCCCGCCGAAGCTCTCGCAGCCAGAGGTCGAGCCGTGTTCCCCGTTCGGGATCGACCTTGCGCAGCTTGACGATCCCCCGTTCAATCTCGCCGAGGGTAATAACGCTGACACTGATCGAGGCCGGGTCCACTGAAGCTAGCCAGGCGGTCGGCTTGGGCAGACGCCTCTGCACATCCGAAACGATGTTCGCAGGTACATTAGAGGTCGATGTCGCGGATCATCGTATCCGAGCGACGGTTGACCTCCTCGGCAAAATCACCATCCCAGACCGGACCGGCTAACGGCTGCCGAAAATCGCCGATCCAACCCTGACGCTTGTCGCGCCGAAGGCGATCGCGGTTTCGTAGTCGCCGGACATACCCATCGAAAGCTCCTCCACACCTGCCTCCGTGCTGAGCTTTTCCAGCAGCGCGAAGTGCGGACCGGGATTCTCATCGGCCGGCGGAATGCACATCAGACCTTCGATGGCGAGGCCGTGGACGTCGCGGCAGCGGGTGACGAAGGCGACGGCTTCGCGGGGTTCGATGCCGGCCTTTTGCGGTTCCGAGCCGGTGTTAACCTGAACGTAGAGCCTTGGTGATCGGCCTTGTCTGGCGATTTCCTTGGCGAGTTCGGCAGCGATCTTCTCGCGATCGACCGTCTCGATGACGTCGAACAGCGCGACGGCTTCCTTCGCCTTATTCGATTGCAGTGGACCGATCAGATGCAGTTCGATGTCAGGGAAGGCTTCCTTCAGCGCCGGCCATTTGGCTTGTGCTTCCTGGACGCGGTTCTCGCCGAAGATACGCTGGCCGGCTTCGATGACCGGGCTGATATCGGCGGCGTCGAAGGTCTTCGAGACCGCGACCAGCGTCACCGCGCCGGCTTGCCGTCCTGCCCCGCGCTCGGCGGCGGTGATCTTCGCCTTGACCGTGAAAAACTGTTCGACGGCGCTCGCCATGCCTATATCTGCCCCTAGTTTCTATCCTACCGGATCGCCGCAGTTGACGGGTCCGGCAATCCATGGTGAACACCGCGACGACATTTCCTGAGCCGCCGGGCATTGTCCGGCCGTTCGCGCCTGCTTTTTAAGTGAAAACCATCCGATGGCAACCGAACGATACAATCCGCGCGCATCAGAGCCCAAATGGCAGAAGGCCTGGGACGCCAAGAAGCTGTTCGAGGCTGACAACGACGACCCGCGGCCGAAATACTACGTGCTCGAGATGTTCCCTTATCCGTCGGGGCGCATCCATATCGGCCATACCCGCAACTACACGATGGGCGACGTGGTGGCGCGCTACAAGCGAGCCAAGGGTTTCAACGTGCTGCACCCGATGGGCTGGGATGCCTTCGGCATGCCGGCCGAGAACGCGGCGATGCAGAACAAGGTCCATCCCAAGGACTGGACCTACCAGAACATCGCCGCGATGCGCGAGCAGCTCAAGGTCATGGGTCTGTCGCTCGACTGGGCACGCGAATTCGCCACCTGCGATGTCGACTACTACCACCGCCAGCAGATGCTGTTCCTCGATTTCGTCGAGAAGCGGCTGGTGACGCGCAAATCCTCCAAGGTCAATTGGGATCCGGAGGACATGACGGTGCTTGCCAACGAGCAGGTCATCGACGGACGCGGCTGGCGCTCGGGCGCGCTGGTCGAACAGCGCGAGCTGACGCAGTGGTTCTTCAAGATCACCGATTATGCGCAGGATCTGCTGGACTCGCTGGAAGGCCTCGACGAATGGCCGGAAAAAGTGAAGCTGATGCAGGCGAACTGGATCGGCCGTTCGGAAGGCCTGCTGATCCGCTGGCCGCTGGCCACTCCAGTCGACGGCGAAGATGAGCTGGAAGTCTACACGACGCGGCCCGACACCATCTTCGGCGCCTCCTTCATGGCGGTCGCAGCTGATCATCCGCTGGCGAAGAAGGCGGCCGAAAGCAATCCGGCGCTGGCCAAGTTCATCGACGAGGTTCGCCATATGGGCACTTCAGTGGCGGCACTGGAGACAGCCGAGAAGAGGGGTTTCGATACCGGCATCCGCGTCGTCCATCCGATCGACGAGACGTGGACGCTGCCTGTCTATGTCGCCAATTTCGTGCTGATGGAGTACGGCACCGGCGCCATCTTCGGCTGCCCGTCCGGTGACCAGCGCGACCTCGACTTCGCTAACAGATACGGCCTGCCGGTCATTCCGGTGGTGATGCCGGAAGGCGAGAACCAGGGAAACTTCCAGATCATCGACGAGGCCTATGTCGGCGACGGCGTGATGATCAATTCGCGCTTCCTCGACGGCATGAAGCCTGATCAGGCGTTCGACGAGGTGGCGAAGCTGCTGGAACAAAAGACCATCGGTAATCGGCCGATGGCCGAGCGCAAGGTCAACTTCCGCCTGCGCGACTGGGGAATTTCGCGCCAGCGCTACTGGGGCTGCCCGATTCCGATGATCCACTGCGAGGATTGCGGCGTGGTGCCGGTGCCGAAGGCGGACCTGCCGGTCAGGCTGCCGGACGACATCGAGTTTGACCGGCCGGGCAATCCGCTCGACCGCCATCCGACATGGCGGCATGTGAAATGCCCGCAATGCGGCAAGGATGCACGCCGCGAAACCGATACAATGGACACCTTCGTCGATTCGTCCTGGTATTTCGCGCGCTTCACCGCGCCCTGGGCGAACGACCCGACCGATCCCAAGGCAGCTACCGAATGGCTGCCGGTCGACCAGTATATCGGCGGCATCGAGCACGCCATTTTGCACCTTCTCTATTCACGCTTCTTCACCCGCGCCATGCGCGAGACCGGACATGTCGATCTGGCCGAGCCATTCAAGGGCCTGTTCACGCAAGGTATGGTGGTGCACGAGACCTATCGGGTCGGCAGTGGCTCCAACAGCCGCTGGCTTGCGCCCAGCGAGGTTCGGCTGGAGGACGTCGACGGCAAACGCCGGGCCATCGAAATCGCGACCGGTGAAGAGGCGGTGATCGGCCCGCTCGAAAAAATGTCGAAGTCGAAGAAGAACACGGTGAGCCCGGAAGAGATCACCGACGGCTACGGCGCCGACACCGCCCGCTGGTTCATGCTGTCGGACTCGCCGCCCGAGCGTGACGTGGAATGGACCGACGAGGGTGCTGCCGGCGCGCACCGCTTCATCCAGCGTATCTGGCGCTTGGTGTCGACAGCTGCCGAATCGCTCGCTGCAGTCCAGCCGGCAGCGGCGAAGGAGGGCGAGGCAGGAACTGTTTCCAAGGCCGCGCACAAGGCGTTGAAATCGGTCGGCGAGGATATCGAAAAGCTCGCCTTCAATCGCGCCATCGCCCGCATCTACGAGCTCGCCAACGCGCTCGCCACGCCGCTCAACGAGGCGGCCGAAGGCAAGGCCGATCCGGCGCTCAAGGCTGCGTGCCGGCAAGCCGTCGACATCCTCGTGCATCTGATTGCGCCGGTCATGCCGCATCTGGCCGAGGAATGCTGGCAGACGCTCGGCGGCACCGATCTGGTCGCCGAACGGCCCTGGCCTGTCTATGATCCGTCGCTTGTCGTCGACAGCGAGATCGTGCTGCCGGTCCAGGTCAACGGCAAGAAACGCGGCGATTTGACAATTGCCCGCGACGCGGACCAAGGTGCCGTCGAAAAAGCGGTTCTGGCTCTCGACTTCGTGCAGAAAGCGCTCGAAGGTAAGGCACCGCGCAAGGTGATCATCGTCCCGCAGAGGATCGTCAATGTCGTTGCCTGATCCGAGGAAGACAGAAGTGGCGAATTTGCTGCGCCGTACCGCGCTGTATGGCCTGGTCGCTTCGGTTGCGCTGGTTTCGGCCTGCATGGTGCGCCCGCTCTATTCGAGCGCGCCGCTGTCGGCCGGTTCGCAAGTCGGGGCTGCCGCCGAACTCGGGTCCATCTCGGTCAAGCCGGTCAACACCCGCTACGCCCAGCAGGTCCGCAACAATCTGATCTTCGCGCTTGGCCAGGGCGCGGGCGAGCCGGCGTCGCCAGCCTATTCGCTCGATCTCGGCGTTACCGAACTTGTTGAATCCGCTGCGACCGTGCAGGTCACGACCGATGACGACGAGCCGACAGCGGGCACGGTGACACTGACCGCGAATTATGTGCTGACCGACGCCAAGACCGGCAAGACCATCGCGACCGGCAGGCGCTCGATAGCGTCGTCCTTCGACAGGCCCCGTCAGGAATTTGCCTCCTACCGGGCGCAAATCGACGCCGAGAACCGCGCGGCGCGCGAGCTAGCAGACCTGCTGCGCCTGTCGATCGCCCAGGATCTGGTCAAGCACGGCAAGACGGTGGCGGGTTAAAACTTTTCGGCCTGGATCGAGACGTTCCGGCTACGCCGAGGTCTAGTTGCTCGCGCACAAAAAAGGCCGATTGCTCGGCCTTTTTACGGGAACGCGGCGTCTTAATTTCAGCCGACCCTCTAATTTCAGCCGATCTTCTGGCCGGTCTTGGCCCAGTCGGCGAGGAACTGCTCCAGGCCCTTGTCGGTCAGCGGGTGCTTGACCAGCGCCTTCAGCGTCGCCGGCGGGGCGGTGATGACGTCGGCGCCGATCAGTGCGGCCTGCTTGACATGGTTCACCGTGCGCACCGAGGCGGTCAGGATCTCGGTCTGGAAATCATAATTGTCGTAGATGGTGCGGATGTCCGCAATCAGTTCCATGCCGTCCCAGCCGCTGTCGTCGATGCGGCCGACGAAGGGCGAGATGAAGGAGGCGCCGGCCTTGGCGGCGAGCAGCGCCTGGGTGGCCGAAAAGCACAACGTAACATTGACCATGCGGCCCTCCGACCGGATGTCCTTGCAGGCCCTCAGGCCGTCGAGCGTCAGCGGCACCTTGATGCAGACATTATCGGCGATCCTGGCCAGGATCTTGGCCTCCGCCATCATGTCCGTGTATCCGGTGGCGACGACTTCGGCCGAGACCGGGCCCTTGACGATCTCGCAGATCTCTCTGGTGACGTCGGCGATCTTGCCGCCGGACTTCAGGATCAGCGAGGGATTGGTGGTGACGCCGTCGAGCAGCCCCAAATCGTTCAGCTCACGGATTTCCTTGACATCGGCGGTGTCGACAAAAAATTTCATGACGGTCTCCTGAAGAATTTTTCATGTGCATGTCATGCACATTTGGGGTCGGCCTTTGATCTAGACGAAACTCGGGGCAAGGTCACGCCTCATGATCGAAGATTCGCCCTTTGTCGCAGCCGCGCCGGTGTTGGTGCCGATGCCCGCCGAGCGGCCCTACACCTATGCCGTGCCCGCCGGCATGCGCGTGGTGCCGGGCTCGATCGTGCGCGTTCCGCTCGGTCCGCGCCAAGTCGCCGGCATCGTCTGGGACGGCGCCGTCGAAAAGGTCGATGCCAAAAAGCTGCGCCCGATCGAGCAGGTCTTCGACTGCCCGCCGATCGACCGCGCCATGCGCCGCTTCGTCGACTGGATCGCGCAATACACGCTGTCGCCACCCGGTATGGTGGCGCGCATGCTGCTGCGGGCGCCGGAGGCCTTCGACCCGGAACCGTGGATCGAAGGACTGCAACGGACCTTCGCCAAACCCGACCGGATGACGGGTGCGAGGATGCGCGTGCTGGAAACAGCCGAAGGCGGGCTCGCCTGGACGCGGTCCGGTCTGGCGCATGCCGCCGGCGTCTCGTCGACCGTTATCGACGGGCTGAAAGCGCAAGGCGTGTTCGATACGGTTATGATCCCGCCGCGACCGGTGGTCGCAGCACCCGATCCGAATTACGCCCAGCCTTCGCTGATGCCGGACCAGAGCGATGCGGCCGAGATGCTGCGCACCAATGTCGCCGCCGGCGCATTCGGCGTCACGCTGCTCGACGGGGTAACCGGATCGGGCAAGACGGAGGTCTATTTTGAGGCGGTTGCGGCGGCGCTCGACCGTGGCATGCAGGGGTTGATCCTGCTGCCGGAGATCGCGCTGACCCATGCCTTCCTCGAGCGCTTCCAGGAACGGTTCGGCGCCAAACCGGCGGAATGGCACTCGGACCTGCCGCCAAGGATGCGCGAGCGCGTCTGGCGGCAAGTGGCGGAAGGTGGCGTGCGCGTCGTTGCCGGCGCGCGTTCGGCGCTGTTCCTGCCGTTCAGGGAACTCGGGCTGATCGTCGTCGACGAGGAGCACGACCCGGCCTACAAGCAGGAAGACCGCGTCTTCTACAATGCCCGCGACATGGCGGTGGTGCGCGGCCATATCGGCGGCTTCCCGGTGGTGCTCGCCTCGGCGACACCGTCGGTCGAAAGCCGGGTCAATGCGAGCCAAGGCCGCTATAGCAGGGCGGTGCTTTCGGCGCGCTTCGCCGAGGCGGCGCTTCCCGACCTGAAGACGATCGACATGCGC
>NZ_RZSW01000367.1:0-6364 GCF_003997375.1 Mesorhizobium sp. M5C.F.Ca.IN.020.29.1.1
GCTATCCTGTCGATCGTCCTCAACCCGCTGATGTTCCTTGCCGTCGACTGGATGAAACCCTGGCTGGAAAGGCGCGCCGGCAAGACGGCTTCGCTCGACGAGGCAAAGCCGATCGGCCCCGCGACGGAGCCAGGCCAGCTGGCTTCGGTTGCGGCACCCGTGAAAGAGGACGGCCCGCCGCCCAGGACAGCGCTTACCGGCCATTCCATCCTGGTCGGCTATGGCCGCGTCGGCAGTCTCGTCGGCACGTCATTGAAGAAGGCCGCCCTGCCCTTCCTCGTCATCGAGGATGCCGACAAGACGCTGGCGAAGCTCAGGCACGACGGCATCGAAACCGTGTCCGGCAACGCCGCGAATAGCGAGGTGTTCGCTGCTTCCAATCCCGAGGGCGCCAAGCGGCTGATCCTCGCCATCCCCAACGCCTTCGAGGCGGGACAGATCGTGCTGCGCGCCCGCGCCGCCAACCCGAAGATCAACGTCATTGCCCGCGCCCATTCCGATGCCGAGGTCGAGCATCTCAAGGGGCTCGGAGCCGACACGGTCATCATGGGTGAGCGCGAGATCGCGCGTGGGATTGTGGAAGAGGTGATGGAAGGCAAGACAGAGGCGGCCGAAGAGCCGAAAGCACCGATTACTTAGACCCCGATCGCCGGCGTTCGCTTACACATGCTGGCCGCCATTGATGTGGATTTCGGAGCCCGTCACATAGGAAGCCTGCTGCGAGCACAGGAAAAAGATGATGTCGGCGACTTCCGCCGTGGTCCCCAGCCGCCGCAGCGGGATCGTCTCGACGATCTTTTCCGTGCCCGGCGACAGGATCGCCGTATCGATCTCGCCGGGTGCGATGGCGTTGACGCGGATGCCGTGCGGGCCGAAATCGTGCGCCATTTCCCGCGTCAGTGAGCCGAGCGCGGCTTTCGACGTCGCATAGGCGGTGCCGGCGAAGGGATGCACGCGGGTACCGGCGATCGAGGTGACATTGACGATCGAGCCTTTGGCCGACGCCAATTCCCTAAATAATCCCCGCGCCAGCATGATCGGCGCGAAGAAATTGACCTGGAACACGTCACGCCAGACATGCATCGGCGTGTCGATCGAATTCATTCGGCTGTTGCCGTCCTTGAGCTTCGGCGAGATGCCGGCATTGTTGACCAGCGCATGAAGCTGGCCGCCATGCGCCTCCAGCCGATGGCGGATTTCCGAGATCGCGATGCCGACATCCTCCTGGTCGGCGAGATCGACCTTGATATGGTCTTCCGGACCGGCCGGCCACGGGCAGTCCTCGGCAAAGGCCTGGCGCGAGCAGGTGATGACGCGCCAGCCTTCGCGCGAAAAGCGCTTGACCGTGGCATGGCCGATGCCGCGGCTGGCGCCGGTCAGCACGATTGTCTTTCTGGTGTCGGTTTCGGCCATTCGCGATCTCTTTAGGGCGACGTGCGTCCCTTTGGGCGCACAAAGTACGCTCTAGCACTTTTAACCCGGAGATGTAGCGGAACACGGCAGCGATGACGAGGGGTCAGCCGCCGGTGAGGATGTCGAAGATCGAGGTCTGCCGCTTCTTGACCGGGCCGCCGACATCGCCGGGCGGCACCGGGCGCTTGATAGATGCGGTGGTGCCGCCACCGCCCGGCACGCCGAAGCCTGCGGCATCGACCGTTTCGGCGGGACGCACGGCGCGAGGCGGCGACGCTTTTTGGGCGGACGGCGCGGATTGGCCAACCGAAGCGGACGGCACCGGGGCGGGTTGCGCCGCGTTGGACGGTATTTCGTCCTGCACGATCGTATCCGCGGGCGTCGACCTCCATGTTCCAGGCAGCGGCCGCACCGGCACGCCTTCATGCGCGGCGACCATGAATTCATGCCAGGCCTGCGCCGGCAGCGCGCCGCCGGTGACCTTCTTCATCGGACCGCCATCGTCATTGCCGAACCAGACTCCGGTGGTGAGATTGGCGGTGTAGCCGATGAACCAGGCGTCGCGCGAATTCTGGCTGGTGCCGGTCTTCCCGGCGGCCGGCCAGGCAAAGGCCGCCTTCCTGGCAGTGCCGATTTCGACAGTGCCGGTCATCATAGAATTCATCATCCCGACGATCTCGGGCTTGATGACGCGCGGGGCGCCGTCGCCATTGTTGTCGTAGAGCACCTTGCCGCCGGCTGTCGTCACGCGGCGGATAAAATGGACGTCCGGGCGGTAGCCGCCATTGGCGAAGGGGACATAGGCCGACGTCAGTTCCAGCGGCGTCACTTCAGAGGTACCGAGCGCGATCGAGGTGTTGGCCGTGAGGTCGGACTGGATGCCCATGCGATGCGCCGCCTCGACCACCGCGTCAGGGCCGACTTCCATGGTTAACTGGGCAGCCACCGAGTTCAGCGACTTCGCCAGCGCCGTCGCCAGCGTCACCTTGCCGAAATAC
This sequence comes from Mesorhizobium sp. M5C.F.Ca.IN.020.29.1.1, assembly GCF_003997375.1. NCBI lineage: Bacteria > Pseudomonadati > Pseudomonadota > Alphaproteobacteria > Hyphomicrobiales > Phyllobacteriaceae > Mesorhizobium > Mesorhizobium sp. M5C.F.Ca.IN.020.29.1.1. Next base: position 2,412 of record NZ_RZSW01000367.1, read on the forward strand.
TTGCCGCCGTAATTGGTTGGCGTCCATTTGCCTATTCTGATCGGCGCGTCATTGCGCACGCTGTCTGGTGTGCGGCCGGCTTCCAGCGCCGCCATGTAAACGAACGGCTTGAACGCCGAGCCCGGCTGGCGGCGCGCCTCCGAGGCGCGGTCGAACTGGCTGGTCGAATAATCATAGCCGCCGACCATGGCACGTACCGCCCCGGAATTGTCGATCGACACCAGCACACCCTGGCTGGCATTGAGCTTCTTGCCGCTCCCGTCGATCAGCCGGCGGATCGATTGTTCGGCGAGCTTTTGCAGCGTGAGGTCGACGGTAGTGTCGACGATGATGTCGCCCCGCACATCGCCGATCAGGTCGGGCAGTTCTTCCACGATGGTGTCAGCGACGTAGTTTTCCGAGCCCGTCCAGTAGGATGCCACCCGCGACGCCGGCGCGCTCATCGCCGTGGTCAGTTCCTTAGCGCTGATCTTGCCTTCGTCGCGCATGGCGGCGAGAACGAGCTGCGAGCGCTGCTCGGCCGCCTTCGGGTCACGCGCCGGAGACAGACGCGACGGCGCTTTCAACAGGCCAGCGAGGAGTGCGGCCTCAGGCAGCGTGACATCGCGTGCGCTCTTGCCGAAATAGCGGCGCGAGGCCGCTTCGACACCATAGGCGCCGGAGCCGAAATAGACCCGGTTGAGGTACATTTCGAGGATCTGGTCCTTGGTGTGCTTGTGCTCGAGCCACAGCGCCAGAAGCACTTCCTGCACCTTGCGTTCCAGCGTGCGATCAGGCGTCAGGAACAGGTTTTTCGCCAATTGCTGGGTCAGCGTCGAGCCGCCCTGCGAAAAACGCCCGCCGAGAACGTTGGCGACCATGGCTCTGGACAGACCGATCGGATCGATGCCCAAATGCGAATAGAAGCGGCGATCTTCGATGGCGATGACGGCCTCGGGAATATAGGCCGACATTTCATGCAGGCCGACAGCTTCGCCGCCGCTCATGCCGCGATTGGCGAGCAGTTTTCCTTCGACGGAGACGATCCTGATATTGGGCGCGCGGTCGGGAATGGCCCAGGTGGTGGCCGCCGGCATTTTCGCACCGTAATAGACGACGATGCCTGCGCTGGCGATGCCGCCCCAGATGGCCAGCACGAAGCACCAGTAGGCCAACCGGCCGAGCACGCCGAACAGGCCGCGCCGGCTTTTGCCACGTCCGCGACGCGACGATTTTGTCCGGGCCGGTTGGCGCTTTGCACAGGTCTTGCGGTTGCTCGGCACGACGCGATCCTCCTCGCTCACAGAAAAACCGGCCGAGGATTTCGCCTGTGGCGGTCCCTCGAAGCTGGGTTCGATGCGGCTGTCTCTGCGGTTCGCCATGCGCTGTGCTGTATGTCCCGATGCCTATCGCATCGGCCCGAAAATCGCGATTTTCGGAAACACGATGCGAAGCTTCAAAGTCTAAGAGCGTACTTGTGCGTCCGAACGGACGCACATCGCTCCATGGCGTTCGGGTGAAGAGTAGATGCGGCGATTTAAGGGCGGGTTAAATGGTTCAAAGTTAATTCAACGCGTTAGGGGCGTCACCGCTGCGTTCCTTGCTTCTGGCGGTTTGCAACAATGGCGTCCCCCGCGAAACGGCCTTCTCGTATTTCAGCATCAACCGCTCAGCCACCGTCTCTTGCGTTCGATCGCTGCTCTAAACCGTTGAATCTGCGCATGACCTTGCCACCAAAGTCATTCACCTTGGTGGATCATGCGTTAGTCGATCGCATCACGAACGGAAAGCGCTGCCCAGGATGATTGCATCGTCTCGCCGACATGGCAGTAGCAGACAATTTCGTGGAGCTGATCGTCCGTCAGTTCGAAGAAACGCTTTGCTTCGCCATAAGTGTCGTCTTTCAGGCCCTCATCGCGCAGAATCGGATCCTCGAAGGCAACCGATATTGGCGAGCCTTCGCCACGCATGATTTCGCGCTCCGGCGACGAACGATATTCGGTCCCGATAAGCGCGGTAAGGAGTCGGCTGGGCTGCCGTTCTAGAAGTTTTGACCAACGTTCGAGACGCTGGGTTCGGTCCATTCTAGGAGGTGTTGGGTCTCTGTGTACCTTTGCCACCGCATGCAGTTGGTCCAGTGTTTGGTGCCTCATGGCAACCTCCTAATAGTAGGTGGGTTGGCCCCAAACTCCCTGTACCAAGATCATACCGCGGATGTGTCGATACGTCACTCTTATTCCGTATCCAGGTTGGCTTCTCTCCCGGTGCATCGAAGGATGGAGCGGCCTGCCTTGGCGCTCAATTTTTGACCCGATGGGGCAGGTCATCGGCACCTTTGCCGCGCCAACCCAACGCCGCTCAGTTCTGCTGGATCGAAATGCCTTTGTCGTCGATCTTGAGTTCCACGCCCTTCGGCCTGGTTTGCTCGCGATAGACATAGACGCCGAGCGCGATGACCACGACGACGAGCGCGCCGATGATAAGATAGAGCATGTTCTGCTTCATGGCGCGCCCTTGATGTGCTTCGAGGATCAGGCCTGCTTCACCAGTTTGATCAGCACGAGCAGGATCACCGCGCCGATCGTGGCGTGGATGATGGAGGCAAATATACCGCCGCCTATGGCGAACCCCATCCTTGGGAAGAGCCAGCCGGCTATTAAGGCACCAACGATGCCGACGACGATATTGCCGACCAGGCCGAGGCCGAAACCCTTGACGATCAGGCCGGCGAGCCAGCCGGCGATGGCACCGATGATGATGAAGACAAGCAGGCTCTCAGTACCCATTGCAGATCCCTCCCGAGCGAATGGTCGCGGAGCAGAGAGCTCCGAATCGACCTCCGATTGAACATGTCCAACCTATTGGAAAGGAGCCGGCGCCGCCAGCGGCGTCATACGTCGTCGCCATCCCCGGATGCAGGCCGCCAGCTAATCGGCTCGACCTTCCTTTGCGTATGACCGTCCGTATAGGCCCACCAGCCGGTGTCGTTCTCGTCCCAGTCGCCGCCGGCCGCTTTCAGCCGGTCGAGCGACCGGTACTGCGCGATGGATTCGTTCATCACCCCGTCGCTGCCCTTCCAGTAGACGGTGACCTTGGAGCCATCCTTGGGTGCTGTTTCGATTGGTTTTCTGGCAGCCATTTCATCCCTCCACGGACCGACAGAACGTCGCGGCGAACACCAGGTTCCGCCTTAGCTATGGGCGAAGATGTCTGCCTCATCCCAGCCCATCAGGTCGAGTTTCGCACGCGTCGGCAGGAAGCGGAAGCAGGCTTCGGCCTCCCTGGTCCGGTTGTCGCGCGCAAGCCGCGCTGTCAGCACATCGCGCAGCTGGTGCAGATAGAGCACGTCGGAGGCGGCGTATTCGAGTTGTTCGGGCGATAACGTCTCCGCCGCCCAGTCCGATGACTGCTGCGCTTTCGACAGGCTGACGCCGAGAAGCTCAAAACAGATGTCCTTCAGCCCGTGCCGGTCGGTATAGGTTCGGGTAAGCCGCGAGGCGATCTTGGTGCAGAACACCGGCTCCGGCATGACGCCGAAGGCGTTGTAGAGCACGGCGAGATCGAAACGGCCGAAATGGAACAGCTTGGTTATGCTGCGGTTCTTGAGCAGGCTGACGAGGTTTGGCGCCTTCTTCTGGCCGGGCGCGATCTGGATGACGTCGGCGGAACCGTCGCCCGGCGAGATCTGCACCACGCAAAGCCGGTCGCGATGCGGATTGAGCCCCAGCGTCTCCGTGTCGATGGCGACCGCCCCGACGTCGTAGTGCAAGAGCCCCGGCAGGTCGTTCTTATGGAAGCGGATATCGCTCATCGTATTCTCCGGTCGCGACTGGACGCGCGTCGCTCTAATGCATGTAGCGCAAAAGTGTGCAGCGGTTTTGCGATAACGACATGCATAAAACAACAACCTAAAGCGCGTCGCATCAGGCAGATCACACGCGACGCGCTTTAGCCCGTCCTTGCCGCGATCCGAT
>NZ_RZSW01000368.1:0-6354 GCF_003997375.1 Mesorhizobium sp. M5C.F.Ca.IN.020.29.1.1
CGGCGGAGAAGACCGGCGCCCTGGCCATGCCAGGCCCTTATGAGCGGCACCGCCTGCTGGCGCTGGAACTGGCGGAGGGCGCGCTCGCCGAGGCGCGGGGCACACTGAGGGCGGCAGGGCGCAAGCTGAAAGCACAACGGCTGCCGCTCGCTGCCTGACGGATCGGCAACAAGCCGCCCTCCATCGGGCGGCGGCTTGTTTTCATCCCGAATTGGTTGGATCAGCCGATCAGCTGGCTCAGTGCCATGGCGACGCTCATGTCGCCTTCGACCTTTATCTTGCCGGACATGAACGCCATGGTCGGGTTGAGATCGCCTGCAATCAGCGACTCCAGATCGTCGAGCGAAAGCTTTATGGTGCAGTCGGCCGGCGCGTCGGTGGTCGAGACATCAGCGCCATCGATGACGATGACACCGTCGCTGCCGGTGTCGAATTTCACGGAACGATCGAACCCGGCACTCGCCACGCGCGCGCTGATCTTGTCGGCAATTTCCTGAACGCCCATGGCCGTTCTCCTCGTCTCGTTGCGTTTGTCGCAGGTCGGCACTTCGATCTGGCCGAAGTCGCCGTCTTGCGTAGTTCGCGATCACGGTCGCTGGCGCATATAGCTTTGGGTTGACGTTTACGTCAACGCGGTTCCCCGAGATGAAGATGGTTTTATCGCCGCAGTGAGCTGCTCCGCGAGATCTGTCGGGCGAAGGTCAGGGCGCGCCCAGTCGCCCGCCTGTCACGTCGTGCCTGGAACTCTGACGGACGCTCCTCCGGTTGTTTGTCCGAAAGCGGGCGACAATCAGGGCAGTTACACGGTTTGCCTCATTCAAACAGACGAGGACAGTGGCCAAGCCTGTCCCTAGCGTGGACTCGGCCTCATGCGCTCAGGGTGGTGTAAACGGGACCATGACAGCAGATTCAAGAGCGGTCATCTCACGCGGCGACCGCGTCAGGGGAGGTAGGATGAACCCGTATCTGGCAGGCGAGGATCAAGACCCCATGATGGCGCTACAAGAGGGGGATGTTCAGTCATGAGAATCAAAAGTCTGATCAAGCGTGCCGAGAAGGTGGACAGAGCGTTCAAGGAGCTCGAAGCCGATTTGGCGAATGCGTTCGATGAGTGTCTCAAGCTAGACGACCAATCGCCGTTGAATGACGTCCCGGATGAGAATCTCGCGGCAAAGAATGACAACTCTCAGCCTGAGGACGATGCGGACACTCCCGAGATCGCATTACGGCTGACTTCCCACGCACAAACCCGACTGGCTGCGTTAAATGCCGTTGATGGGCTCTTTGACGATGCGCGGGAGTATCTGGAGGAGATCAACACGAAACTGTCGGAGATCGCGACCTCACATCATCTGACAGGCGAATTCCTGAAGCTGCTTCACGGGGACATTCTTCGCGCCAACGAACTGGAACTGGCAAATGTCAGCCTGACCACGCAGCAAAGAGTGCTGTCGGAGCAGCTCCACGACGCGACCAAAAAGCAGCGCGAGCGTCAAAGTGCTGTCGAGGCCCTGCAGCAGCGCGAGACAAGCCTGGTCGAGGACAAGGAGGCACTTCGCGGTGCGCTGGCTGCAGCAAGACTGGAACTCGTTGTGGCAGGCAATGCGAGCGCAGAACGCGAAGCGGAGTTCGGCGATCTCGTCAAAACGCTTTCGGCCAGAACGGCCGAGGCCAACAGATGCGCACGCGAGAACGACATCCTAAGGGAAAAGCATGTCAGCCTGTCGATCGATCTCGACAAGGCGCTGAAACGGGAAGCTGAGGCTCGGCACAGGCTGGATGAACTCTCGACAATTCATGCCAGTGATGCGACGCGACTTTCGGAACTGCTGGCTGCGCTTGGCAAGAGCGAGAAAGAGGAGATGCGGCTGCAGAAATCGCTCGATATCGCGCAAGCGAAGCTGTCGGAAATGACGGAAGCGGCCCGTATCATGGAAAGTGACAGGGAAGCCGAGCGTGCGCGTAGTTTCACGGAGATCGGCGGCCTGCGTTCTGAAATTCGCAACCTCCAATCACGATTGGAAATTGCCTCGAACGAGAACAGTCAAGCCGCCAGCGAAATCGCCAATCTCAAGGCTCAATGGAGCGACGCTGTGGCCGAAAAGCAAATTGCGGAGGAAAGGTTGTCCGCTCTCAGAAAGGAGAACGAAAACGACAAGATACACCTTTCGACGGTGAGCGCGAATTTTTCGCAGCTTTCCCTGCAGCAGGCATCCGAACAGATACAGCTCGATGTCCAGAGGCAGGAATGCGAGGATCTGCGAGCCGAAGTCGCGTTGCTCGATGCTCGGGTCAAGGAACTGTTGCCCTATGAGCGTCTCCACAAGGCCACAAACGCCAGACCGCATGAGAACGGCGTGGTCGAGATCACCGGTGTCGTGGCGGAGAAGGCTCGGGCCACAAGCAGGCGGCGCGTCCGTACGAGCCTGCGCGCTGCATCCTAAGGCGCGGGTGGGCCGCGCCGGTTAGGGTACGTGTGAGCCATCAGCTTAGAGCGTCATGTGCTCATCCAACTGGACACACCGGCACGGCCTAATGCTCGATCGGTCCTTTCGGCATGACGATCGCCGTGCCGGCGGTTGTCGGACGCTCGATCATGCGGCGGACGCGCGGCGGCTCGTCGCCGCTGTGCAGTGCCCGTACGCGCTCGCCGACAACGGCGTCGGCATGGGTGGCCCGCTTGTTGTGGCGGATGTATTCGAGCCATGTCGGCGTGTGGTAGTGCTCGATCCATATTGCGGGATTTTCGAGATCGCGCGCCAGCGTCCAGTTGCGGGCGCCGTCACGGCGGCGGATGCGGCCGCGATCGGCCATGGTGGCCAGGAATTCCGGCACGTCCTCCTCGCGGATGATGTATTCGATCATGATGGCGATGGGGCCGCTGCGCAGTTTTAGGTCGAGCGCAAGATGCGGCTCCTTGAAACGGTTGGTAGGGTCGAGATTGAGTACTGCCTGCTGCGGCAAAGGCAGCAAGAGGCCGATCGCGCCGCCCGTTAGCATCGCGACGGCAGCCCCGATCAGCGCGAATTCGGCGCCATGCGCATCGGCGACGACACCCCAAATCCAGCTGCCGAGCGCGATGCCGCCGAAGGTCGCCGTCTGATAGACCGAGAGCACCCGGCCGACCACCCAGCGCGGCGTCGACATCTGCACCGTGACGTTGAAATGCGACAGCGCGATCACCCAGCAGGCGCCGCCGATGAGCAGCCCGAGCGACGTCTGCCAGGCGTGGTCGCTGACGGCGGCGTTGAAGGCGCAAAGCGCGAAGCCGGCGAATGCCATGCGCACCATCGTCTCGCTGGACAGGATCTGCCTCAGCCGGACGCTGATCAGCGCGCCGCCGACGGCACCGATACCGAACGCACCGAGCATGATGCCGTAGGTCAAGGCATCGCCCTTGACGACATCGCGCGCCACCAGCGGCAGCAACGCCAGAACCGCGCCGGCGCTGAAGCCGAAAGCCGCACCCCTGACCAGCACCTTGCCGATATTGGGCGACATGGCGACGTAGCGCAGGCCGGCGCCCATCGCCGCCCCCAGCGTCTCGCGCGGCAGTGTCGAGGCTGGCAGGTCCGGCTTCCAGCGGGCAAGCACGATGAGGAGCCCGACATAGCTCAAAGCGTTGGCGGCAAAAGCCGCTGCAGCACCTGCGGCGGCAACGATGATGCCGCCGATCGCCGGGCCGACGCTGCGCGTCAAGTTGAAGCCCAAGGAGTTGAGCGCGACGGCAGCCGGCAGCTTGGCGCGCGGCACCATATCGCCGACAGAAGCCTGCCATGACGGGTTGTAAAGCGCCGTGCCGCTGTTGATCAGGAAGGCGAAGGCGAGCAGCGTCCACGGCGTTATCAAGCCAAGATAGGTGAACACGGTCAGCAGAACCGAGACGACCAGCATGAAGATCTGGGCAATCAGCATAACCTTGCGCCGGTTAAAGCTGTCGGCGATGGCACCGGCAACGAGCGCAAACAGCATGATCGGCAAGGTGGTCGAGGCCTGGACCAGCGCGACCTGATAGGACGAGGTGGCGATCGTGGTCATCATCCAGGCGGCGCCGACGCCCTGGATCAGGCCACCGAAATTCGAAACCAGACTGGCGGACCATACGGCGCGGAAAATGCCGTGCCGGAACGGCGCCAGCGCCGAGACGCGTTCGCTGTCCGGCTCGACTTCAAATGCTGCCTTCTTCCAGAATCGATCCCCTCATACCGTTCCTTCAAGGTAGAGCATGACTTCGCAAAGGGCGAAGGCCTTTTCAAAGGAGATCATGGTCCAACAACAGGATAGCGTACGCTGGAACAAGTCAGCGGCCACCCTTGCAGGCGGCGTGAAGCGCTTCGGTGAGGGCGGACTTTGGGCCAGCCGATGCGACTGCGGCCTGCTAAATTTTTACGAATGTCGTGATCTCAAACCGCTGCGCACCCTCGGATCAAAACGCCCGAGGGGCAGGCTATGGGCGACATCCATTACCGATCTTCGAATCCGGTCAGCACGCCGACGGCGTTGATGCCGATTTCCTCGACGGCATAGCCGCCTTCCATGACGAACAGCGTTGGCAGGCCGAGCTTGGCGATGCGACGGCCAATCTTGGGATAGTCGCCGCTTTTCAGCTTGAACTTGCTGATCGGGTCCTTCTCGAACGTGTCGACGCCAAGCGAGACGACAACGACTTCGGGAGCGTAAGCCGCAAGTTTCGCGCAGGCGTCCTCCAGCGAAGCATTCCAGGCGTCCCATGCGGTGCCGAACGGCATGGGGTAGTTGACATTGAAGCCTTCGCCGGGCCCTGAGCCGCGCTCGTCGGCATGGCCAAGGAAAAACGGATATTCGGTCATCGGGTCGCCATGCAGGTTCAGCACCTGCACGTCGCCGCGGCCGTAGAAGATCTCCTGCGTGCCGTTGCCGTGATGGTAGTCGACATCGAGGATCGAGACGCGCTTGGCGCCCTGGTCGCGGAACCATTGCGCGGCAACCGCGGCGTTGTTGATGTAGCAATAGCCGCCCATGAAGGCAGCACCGGCATGATGGCCGGGCGGGCGGCAGAGCGCGAAGGCTGATATCTCGCCGTCCTTGACCAGGGCGCCCGCAGTCAGCGCCACGTCATAGGACGACTTGATCGCCTCCCAGGTGCCTTTGACGAAGGTGGCGCCGCCGTCGAAGGAGTAAAAGCCAAGCAGCGCATCGATGGTGCTGGGGCGTACATCGCCGCGCAAGCCGCGCGTCGGCCAGGTGAAGGGGATGGCCGAACCTGTCCGGCCCGACGCTTCCCAGAGCGGCCATATGGTCGGCAGGAAATCGATGTAGTCGCTGGTGTGCACTCTCCTGGCGGCGGCGAGGTCGTGGGTCTCGGGTGGCAGGATCGGGCCGAGCTTTTCGCTCTCCACCCTCGCCTTGATAAACTCGGCGCGCGAGGGCTTCTCGAAGGCCGGCACGATGGCGCCTGAAATGAGTTCGAAATTGCCGGCATGGCCGGCGTGGAGAGGGGAGAAAACAGTCTTCATTTTGGCGGCCGGTTCGCTCTTCGAGTTGCGTATCTGTCGTTGAGGGACTGCTTTGTGGCAGAGAGTTTCAGCGCCGCCAAGAGCATTCCGGACCGCTGTTGCGAGTGGCAGCGGACGGCTTGCCAGGCGCCAATACTCTGCTAGCCTAAGCTCAAACGGGAGAAAATTATGCCGCTATCGGCCGATCTGATCGTCGAGAACGCCAGTATATTGACGATGGATCCCGATACTCCCCGCGCCGAAGCCATAGCTATCAGGGACGGCGAAATCATTGCGATCGCAGATCGCGCGACCGTACTGGAGCACAAGGGACCCGGCACGCGCGTTATCGACGCCGAGCGCGGCTCGGTCGTCCCCGGCTTCATCGAAGCGCATATGCATCTTTTCGCCGGCGCGGCCGAGCTCGATCACCTCCAGCTGATGGGCATCCACGGTTTCGATGCGCTTTGCGATGCTGTTCGCCATTATGCAGCAAAGCGGCCGGATCTATCCGTCCTGCAGGCGCAAGGCGCCGACTATACCATCCTGTCGGCGACTGAGCGGGTCAGCCGCCATCACCTCGACCGGATCCTGCCGGACCGTCCCTTCGTCATGGCGGCGCCCGACCACCACACAATGTGGGCGAACACCAAGGCGCTGGAATTGGCCGGCCTGCTTAGAGGCAAACGGCTTGGTCCCGGCAATGAGATCGTCATGGGCGACGACGGGCTGGCCAGTGGCGAATTGCGTGAGGGCGAGGCCTTCGGGCCGCTGATCGCGCTGGCCGGCGAGGATCGCGTACGGCTCGGCCTGGCCACCGGCGGCGAGCCGGACCCGAAGCCGACGCCGGCGGAGCAGGCCTCCGACCGGGCGATCATGC
>NZ_RZSW01000369.1:0-6351 GCF_003997375.1 Mesorhizobium sp. M5C.F.Ca.IN.020.29.1.1
GTGCTCTTTTCCGATTTTTGAAGCGCGAAATGCAAAAGGCCAGGCATTGCCTGACCTCCCGCTGAAGCGCCGCGCGTCCAGTTGAACCCGCTGACACTTTCTCATTTGCGCATGATCCTTTCTGGAAAGTGATGTTTCCCGGGTCATGCGCTGGAATTCGCCGTTCACCGATGCCAGTACATCCGTGGTCACCGGCGAAGCTGAATTCCGTTTTAGGCCGCCTTCAACTGATCGGCGGACATCTTGCCCGACTTGTTGTCGCGGACCATCTCGTAGCCGAGCTTCTGGCCCTCGACGATGTCGCGCATTCCGGCGCGTTCTACGGCCGAGATGTGGACAAATACGTCGACCGAGCCGTCGTCAGGCTGAATAAAACCAAAACCCTTGGTGGCGTTGAACCATTTAACTGTGCCTGTGCTCATAACGAACCCTTTCCGTAGCACATATTCGTTCGCCGTCATGCGAATGCACAACAGCGTTTGTCTCGATTTTGATGGGGGAAGTTCGTCAAAGACGCGCCTGGACACGCGGATAACAAAAGTCGGTCAAACAAATATCGACGAATTGCTTTTAGACTTCTTTTGCGTCAATTTTTGCTTTGCCGGCCGGTGATATCTCGCTGCCGCTGTCTGCGCGGAATCGACGGTGCCCGACTGCAAAATCACACCGACATGCGGGAACCGTTTTGGCTCTCGTGCATTTTGCCTATGTCGAAAGTTATTTTGAAAGAGCGATCTTGAGAAAGGCTGACGACAACAGGACGCCCCCCGCGCAGAAGCACGAGGGGCGTTCTTGCATGCGTCGGAGGAACCGCGCTCACGTCACCGCGGTGATCAACGGCAGGATCTCGTAGCGGAAGCCCAGCCCGGAGCGCACCGTCGGATCAGCTTCGGTCAGTTCCCTGGCGCCCTGTTCGTCTTCGGCCCGCACGATGCCAAGGCCCCATGGCCCGGCTGGATCGGCGACCGGTCCGAACAAAAGCACCCTGCCCTCGGCGAGTTTGCGGTGCAGATAGTCCGAATGCTGCTTCATCAGCGCCTCTTCCGCAGCGGTCATCGTGAAGGCGAAATCGGACCGTGGCGGTATGAGCCTGCAGTGGAACACGGCCTGTGGCTTGCCGTTCCCCTCGCTGGTGAGGAAATCGCCCAGCCAACCCAGCACGTGCTCCCAGCCGGAGCCGTGGGCGCGGCACGACTCCTTGCGCGCACCAAAACCTTGATGGCGCAGGGTCAGCCGGGTTCCTGCCTCGACCGCTTCGAGCATGTATACGACGGTAGTAACATTGTCGCCGTCCCACGGCGCCTTCCACGTCATCACCAGCCTGTGCGGCGGGTCGACCTCCAGATACTCACCCTGGACATGGAATTCCTCGCCGTCGGCGCCCTTGCCTTCCGAACGCCAAGCGCCGCCCGGCCGCACGTCTGCGATATGTCTGGTCGTTCGGTACTGTTCGTCCGAACCCCACCAGAGCGGGATCTGGTCTTCAGCGGTCAGTGCGTGAAACACGCGCTCCGGCGGCACTGCGATCGTCACAGTGGCAAGGATGGTGCCCGACGAAACGTCTGCGATCGCGCGCGGTCTGTCGTTGCTGGTCATCATTCGCTCTCGAGATAGGACTTCAGATTGCCGAGGCTCGCCTGCCAGAAATCGCGATAGGGCAAGATCCAGTCGGCCACGTCCTTGAGCTCGGCCGGCTCCAGCCGATAGAGCCGCTCGCGGCCGATCTTCTGCTCGGAGACGACGCGCAGCTCACGCAGGACCCGCAGATGCTTGGAGATCGCCGGCCGGCTCTGCGAAAAGTCCGAGGCAAGTTCGTTGACGGGCGCCGGCCCCAGGCGCAATCGGTCGAGGATGGCGCGTCGGGTCGGGTCGGCGATCGCCCGGAAAACGGAACGGTCATGGTCAGCCTGCGGCATAATACGTATCCATTTGGTTACCTATTATGCCGATCCTCTCCTCTTGTCAACTGCAGCTCGTGTTCAGCGTTCCTGTTCGGATGGCCTGATGACGATTTTGTTGACGCGCGCCGCTGATCGAGGCCTGCTTTCGCAGGATTGGTGATGTGCCAGCCGGGCCCGGTCGGCACAGAGCCGTCTCGAACGGCGTCTCCAGACCTGCCTTCGCCAGATCGCCCGGCGGGTGAAGAAAAAGGCGGCACGGCCGCCGGCTAGAAACTAAGACGCTTGGAGAAAGCGTTGGTGAAAGCGACCTCGCCGTTGTCGCCGGTGGCTTCGCCAAGCACAACGTCCATGCTGTCGCTGGTCACTCGCGCCAGCGCGAAGCCGCCCATATAGGCGGCCTTCGGCTTGAACAGGTCGAGCCCGTCGCGGCGGTAGATCATTGGTGTCTCGTGCTGGTGGCCGTGGAATATGCCGACGACGTTGTAGCCCTTCAGCGCCGCCAGCAGCGCCTGCCGGTCCGCCTCGCTCCACCAATGCGGCGGACCGGTACCGTCATCGTCGAAGGTGCTTTTGGCGGGATTCCAGCGTTCGGTCGAAAAAACATCCCAGCCATAGTGCTGGTACAGGATGACGGGGCGGCGATCCGCTGCATAGGTCGCCAGATCCTGCTCCAGCCATGGTAGGCTGGATACCGCGCCGTGGCCGGCGTCGCCGGCAAAACGGTGCGTCTGGACGAGATGCAGGCCGCCCCAGTCCCATGAGTAGCAGTCGGTGTCGACATCGTAACTGGTGGCCGGCACCGGCGGCTTGAAGAACACGCCGGCACGATGGTTGATCTCGACATAATCGCGCATTTCGCGGCGGTACCAGTCGACGTGCTGCGGCGGGCCGTTCTGGTCGAGATCATGGTTGCCGAGCCCGACATAGACCGGCATATGTACGCGATCGGGGCCGACACCCTGCTGGTAACGCTGGCTGAACTGGAGCAGCTGCGTGCCTTCGCTGGGCTGGGTGACCTGGCCGCCGCCGTCGTCGGTCATGTCACCGCCGACGACGAGGCCGAGCGGCGTGCCAATGCGGCTGCCGGCCGAGCGCAGTCCGGTGGCGATGCCGTTGATTTCGGCCGGCCAGTCCTTCTCGCCGAGGGCGTTCAAGGCGGCGACACTGCGCAGCAAGGCGGCGTCGGTCTTGCCTTCCTGCTGACAATTGGGGCTCAGCCCGCTGGCCATGCGGCAGGCATGGACATCGGCGACGAACAGGAAGGTGGCGTCGACAGGCGGAATGCCCTGCCCGGTCCCTCCGAGCGCCGGTCGCGCAAGGGAGCCGGCTGCAGCCAACGCTGCCGCCTGTGCCAGGAAGCTGCGCCGGGAGAGTGATCCTGCCGAGATGCCATTCATGACGCGAGATTCAGCACAGCCGGCGCCTCTTCGTCCAGTTGGCTCGAACGGTATGTCGACACGATGCCGCAGGTCTGGCATTCCTTCAGTGTCAGGACTCAACTTGCCGGGCAGACGAGGACGCTATGAAGGCTATATCCATCGGCACGGCACTTACCATCCTGGCGAGCGCCGCTCATGGTGCCGAGTGTTTCGACGCCAAAGCCGCCAAGGCCGGCTTCATTCTCGAAAGGCCCGGCATCCACAGCGAGTTTCGACCGGCGGCGGCTGGAATGGTGTCGGTTGCCAACGAATACCAATCCCAATCGCCGCAGACGCAGTTTCTGTTCGGTGGCCTGATCGAGGTGTTTCGCGACAGCGAGACCGGTCAGCTTGCCATGATCCCGTTTTCCGATCTCAGAAAGCTGTTTCCGCTCAAGGCCGGGGCGAAGAGCAAGACCATATTCGTCCGTCTCGCAGCAAACGAACAACCGAAGGGCACCGAGACGCTCGAGATCAACGTCAAGGGCAAGGAGACCTTCAGCCTGGGCGACTGCAAATACAACGTGCTCGCCGTCCGGCAGACGATCAAGAACGAGGCCGGCAAGACACAGGATGAATTCACCGCGCTGTACGCGCCCGACCTGCAGGCCGTTCTGGCCAGGCGCTATGACGAGGGCACCAGCGGCGAAAGCGTGGTCGGCTACGAGGTGATCAAACCGCTGCCGAATTAAGTCCCGGCAGGGCAGAGGGCGACTGGCGCTCCGGCATCAAAAGGCTTTGTACTGCCGCAGCACCCTGCGACGTCGCTTCGCTCCTGCTCCGCCCTTGGATGACGAAACTGGGGAAGCTCCCTGCTCCAGCGCGTTCAGGCAATCGCGCAGCACACCAGAATCCTGCGCCGTCTTGGCCATCGACATGGCGCCGGAATAGGTCGCGACCGCAAGCGCGGCGAAGCGCTGCGGATCGGTGTCCTGCTCCCTGCCCGCCTGCTGGTCGGCCCGTACCTTGTCGGCGATAGCCTGGCGCCATGCCGAAAAGATGCCGGCAAGGGCAGCGCGAAAATCCGCATCGGCCAGCGACAGTTCATGCGCCAGATTGTTGAGCGGGCAACCGCGCACGAAACCCTGTTGCTCCAGTTCCGCCGCCACGGCCTCGAACACGCTGCGCACGCCCTCGCGCGCCGAGCCTGCCGCCTGCACCGGCGCGATCCATGTTTCTTCGACGGCCGCGGAGACCCGCTCCTCGATCACCGCCAGCGCCAGCGCCTTCTTGGTCGGGAAATGATGATGCAGCGCGCCGCCGGTGACGCCCGCCGCCGCCATCAGGTCGCCGAGGCTGGAAGCGTGGTAGCCGCGCACCTGAAAGGAGGCTTCGGCCACATCGAGCACGCGTTTGCGCAGGCCGTCCGGGTCGTTGGTGCGTTTCCCGGGCCGCATCTTCAGGCGAGCGATCATCTCTGCTGACATTTCCATACGATAGCAGATTGACAAAACAGGACAACCGGTCTGTTTTAAACAGGATGAACACCCTGTTTTGGAGACCGTGCGATGAGCCTGCCCCCGAATGCCCCGTCGAAATCCAGCCTCACCGCCTCGCCGGTCGTCGAGCTCAGGCAATACACACTGAAACCTGGCCGGCGCGACACTCTGATCGACATCTTCGACGGTCACCTGATCGATGGTCAGGAAGCGGCGGGGATGACGATCATCGGTCAGTTCCGCGATCTCGACCGGCCTGACATGTTCGTCTGGCTGCGCGGCTTCGACGGTATGGAAGCGCGGAAAAATGCGCTGACCGCTTTCTACGAGGGACCCGTATGGGCGGCCTGGCGCGATGCCGCCAACGCCACGATGATTTCCTCCGAGGACGTGCTGTTGCTGAAACCGGCATGGCCGGGCGCGGGTTTCCAGCTGACAGGCTCACAACGGACAGCCGTGCCGGCTTCCGAAAAGCGAAGTGGAGACAATCGCTTGTCGGATAGTGTTGTCATCAAGATTCATCATCTGCGGCCCGGCGCCGAGGCCGACTTCGCCAGCCGCTTCGAAACCGACGCCATTGCCACGCTGGCGGAATTTGGCGCACGGCCACTTGCTGCGTTTGTTACCGAACATGCCGAAAACAGCTTTCGCCGCCTGCCGGTGAGATCAGGTGAAAACGTCTTCATCAGCGTCACCGCGTTCGACAGCGCGGACGCCCATGCCCGCCACGAGGCAGCCCTTGCCAGTTCCCCGGAGTGGCAGGCACTCGAGCGGGAGGCCCAGTCATGTCTGGCTAGATCGACCAAGACCTTGCGCCTATCTGCAACCTCACAGTCGCTGCTTGGGCGGTGAGAGGCAAGCCTCTTCCTTCTCCCCCTGCGGTTGAAGGAAGTGAGGTTCCTTCAAACGATTTGCATCCTTGCGGCTCGCAATCTCCGCTTGAAGCCGTTTGTGCAACGCGATACGCCGGTGCCGAATTCGACAGACTGGAGACACAAGTGAGCGCGCCAGAGACCAGAACCGAAACCGACACGTTCGGTCCCATCGACGTCGCCGCCGACCGTTATTGGGGCGCGCAGGCGCAGCGTTCGCTTGGCAATTTCAAGATCGGCTGGGAAAAGCAGCCGGCGTCGATCGTTCGCGCGCTCGGCATCGTCAAGCGGGCGGCGGCCGAAACCAATATGGAGCTGAAGCGGCTCGACCCGGCCATCGGCAAGGCGATCGTCGAAGCCGCTCAGGAAGTCATCGACGGCAAGCTCGACGATCATTTCCCGCTGGTCGTCTGGCAGACCGGCTCGGGCACGCAATCCAACATGAACGCCAACGAGGTGATCTCCAATCGGGCGATCGAACTGCTGGGCGGCGTCATGGGCTCCAAGAAACCGGTGCACCCCAACGACCACGTCAATATGAGCCAGTCGTCGAACGATACCTATCCGACGGCCATGCACATCGCCTGCGCCGAGCGCATCGTGCACGACCTGTTGCCGGCGCTGAAGCATTTGCATGCGGCGCTCGAAGCCAAGACCAAAGCTTTCGCCCACATCATCAAGATCGGCCGCACGCATACGCAGGACGCGACGCCCCTCGCCC
>NZ_RZSW01000036.1:0-23934 GCF_003997375.1 Mesorhizobium sp. M5C.F.Ca.IN.020.29.1.1
ATCCGGCGAAGTCGTTGATGATCTCTCGCGCCGTCGTCGCCTCGTGAATGGCGGCATTGGCCTTGGTCTCGAACTGGCGGGCCAGGAACCAGCCATTGGCCTCGGCGAGCTCGACCGCCTTGTTGTACATGCCAAAACCCTTCTGGGCGCGCGGCGTCAGAACCACCTTGGCTCCCAGCATGCGCATCAGCTTGCGGCGCTCGATGGAGAAACTGTCGGCCATCGTCACCACCAGCGGATAGCCTTTTTGCGCACAGACCATCGCCAGCCCGATGCCGGTGTTGCCACTGGTCGCCTCGACGACCGTCTGGCCCGGCTTCAGGGCGCCGCTGCGCTCGCCCTCCTCGATGATGTTGAGCGCCAGCCGATCCTTCACCGACGCCGCCGGATTGAAGAACTCGGCCTTCACATAGATCGTCACATGATCGGGGCCGAGATTGTTGACCCTGATCACCGGCGTATCGCCGACCGTGTCGATAATGCTGTCGAACAGGCGGCCGCGCCCCGCCGTGGTTCTGATTTTCCGTTGCTGCAACATGTCTGCTCTCCTCTTTTTGTTGTCGTCACGAGCCGGTTACAAACCGGCGGCTTGGGCGGCGAGGTTTCGAGACCTTGCCGCGGTAAGGTGCCTGTGTCGGCAGTCCGGCCCGGAGGCAATGCCGACGTCCGGCGCGGAAATTCGTTGCCGGATGCACTCTATCGCTTTCGATGGTAGAACAGAGGACAACTGGCCAGCGTGGGAGCAAGCGTGGAAACGCACGTGGAATCCGCTCGATCGAGCCTGGACGGCGCAACGGCCGGGCTGTCCGTGCGGCTGCTCGGACCGCTGACGGTCATCCGCGACGGCGCCACCGTGCAACTGCCGGCATCGCGCAAGTTGCGCGCGCTCTTCGCCTATCTGGCGCTTGCGCCGCATGCCGTCGGCCGCAGCCGTCTGTGCGAGCTGCTGTGGGATGTGCCGAACGATCCGAGGGGAGAGCTTCGCTGGTGCCTCAGTAAGCTCAGGGGCATTCTCGACGAACCGGATCGCCGCAGGATCGAAACGCCTGGCGACACGATCGAGCTTGATCTGAAAGGGGTTTCCGTCGATGCCGTCGACATCGCTTCGGCCGCCGCTGGAGGAATCGAGACGCTCGATCTGCAGCGGCTGCAGGCCTTGTCCGGACTATTCGTCGGCGATTTCCTCGACGGGCTGGAGATCGACCGCAACCCGCATTTCAACGGCTGGCTGATCGCGCAACGCCGCCGCTTCCGCTCATGGCATGCCGCCATTCTGGAACATCTCGTCAACAAGCTTCCGGCGGATGCCGACGAAATGTCAGCGCATCTGGAAAAGTGGGTGGAACTCGCTCCGTTCGACGGGCGTGCGCATGTGGCTCTTCTGGCAAGGTTGGCGCAGCGCGGCCAGATCGCCGCATGCGAGGAACATCTCGCTTCCGCGGCGAAGCTGTTTGCTTCGGAGGATCTGGATTTTGGACCCGTTCGTGAGGCATGGCGGACGATCCGCAGCGAGCGACCTGCCGCGACGCTCCGGGCGCGACCGGCACTTGTGCCCGCGGCCCCGCAAGCGTCAATTGTGCTGCCCGATCCCGGTGTTGCCGCATCGTGCAAGGGTCGTGGGTCAGGCCGTCGGCCAACCCGCCGCGAGAGGGGCCGCCGCGAGAGAGGCCGCCGCAAGGGTCGCCGACAGCCGCCTCCTCGACAAACGGCATTATCGCGAGTGAGGCCATCATCACCCGTTTGGCCAAGCTCAGGGATTTCTTCGTCATCGCCCGCGGCTCGGTCTTTGCGCTGTCGGAAAAAAACATCGCGCCAGAAGATGCCGGCCGGCGGCTCAACGTCGATTATGTGACCACCGGTACGGCTGTTGCCGATATCGTCGAGGATGGCAAAGATGTCGTCGGGCCTGCGTTCGAACGTCTCGGCCCAAACGATCCTGGCCGTGCGCACCTCGACAAGTTCGACGCTGACCACGACGCGGCCTGCCTGGCTGCGCACCCATCGTCTCGTCGATTTCGGCCGAGATCGAGATGGTCGAGCGCAACCGCGCCATGCTGAAAGCCCCCAACTCGCTGAACGCCTGGGAGGCCTACCATCGCGGCCTCTGGCATATGTATCGCTTCACCCGCACGGAAAACGAACAGGCCCGGCATTTCTTCGACATGGCCCTGAGGCTGGATCCGACCTTCGCCCGTGCCTATGCCGGCCTGTCGTTCACCCATTGGCAGAACGCCTTTCAGCGCTGGGGAGACCGCGACAGGGAAAGCGCGCTCGCGTTCGAGGCGGCCGGCCAAAGTCTTCTGGTCGACGATCACAATCCGGCCGCCCACTGGGCCATGGGCCGGGCACTGTGGTTGCGCGGCGAGCAGGACGGATCCCTGGTCGAGCTGGAACGGGCCGTCGACCTCAGCCCGAATTTTGCGCTCGGCCACTACGCGCTTTCGTTTGTACACTCGCAGTCGGGGGATCCGAACGCCGCGATCGGTTCATCCGATCACTCGCGCCATCTGAGCCCGTTCGATCCGCTGCTGTTCGGCATGCTTGGCGCCAGGGCGATGGCGCATGTCCGCCTCGGCCAGTTCGACGAGGCTGCCGAATGGGCGCTGAAGGCAGCCGCCCGACCCAACGCCCATGCCATCATCCTGGCGATCGCCGCCCACTGCCTTGCGCTGGCGGGGCGGATCGACGAGGCGCGAAACTTTTCCGCCGCGCTGCGCAAGACGCTGCCGAACTACTGCGCCGACGATTTCATCGGCACCTTCCGCTTCGAGCCGGACGCCGAGGCCATGTTCCGTCAAGGCGCCAAGCGCATCGGGCTGGGCTGATCCAACCGGTCAAGGCCGCGATCCTCAGCGGCCGACAACCGAACAAAAGCCCGGCAATCGGCCAAGAAAATCGGCCAGGAAAGCCGCGTTGATCGCAGCTATATGCCGAGCATCGTCTTGGCTTGGTTGAGGGCAGCCTCTGATCCTGCGTGATCGCCGGCGGCGTGCAATTTCTCGCCCTGGGCGCGCAGTTCCTTGACTTTGGTCTTATCGGCCTCGGCCAGCGTCGCGGTCGGCAACGCCGCGTCGATCGCGGCCATTGTGGTCGGGCATGAATTTGCAAAGGCTGTCGCAGGAACGACCGCCAGGAAAACTGCAAGCGAAATTGATTGTAACATGGACGTTTCTCCCTCGCCGGAACACGCCACGTCGACGACCGGCGTAGGAATGGTACAGCTAACACCCGAATGTGCCAATCACGATGATGGCGCTGGTTGAGGCAAGCTGCGGTCGGCCGGACTTTCCTCGGAGCTTCTGAATCAGGCTGATCGCCACAGCCAGGCGGGCGACTGGCAACAGAAGAATGCGAAACGCGCCGGCGCATCGCCATCAGGCAGCCTTCCCGGTCAGCAGGGCCACCGTTTTTACGATGATGTCGGACGAAACAAACCCCATTGGACGCCGACGGACAACCAGACAACAAAAAAGCCCGGACAAACCGGGCTTTTTCTGAGGAGTCTCTGAACCATGTCAAACAGTTCGAAACAGCAATTTGGTGCCCAGAAGAGGACTCGAACCTCCACTCCTTGCGGAACACGGACCTGAACCGTGCGCGTCTACCAATTCCGCCATCTGGGCTGGTGCGGGCTCTTTAGGCGGGCAAGGGGTGAGTGTCAACGCGCTTTTTTGAAACCCGCTCGCCGACTCAGTCCTCCAGCACTTCCTTCGAAGCCACCGTGGAATCGGCGTTGAGCTTATAGATGACCGGGACGCCGGTGCCGAGCTCCAGTCTGACGATCTCCTCGCCCGACTTGCCGTCCAGCGCCATGATCAGCGCGCGCAGCGAATTGCCGTGCGCCGCCACCAGCACGGTGCCGCCGCGCAGCACATGCGGCTGCAGGTCGTGCAGATAATAGGGCCAGACGCGCGCGCCGGTGTCCTTCAGGCTTTCGCCGCCGGGCGGCGGCACGTCGTAGGAGCGGCGCCACACATGCACCTGCTCCTCGCCCCATTTCTTGCGCGCGTCGTCCTTGTTGAGGCCGGAGAGGTCGCCATAGTCGCGCTCGTTCAGCGCCTGGTCGCGGATGGTCTCGAGATCGCTCTGGCCGACCGCGTCGAGAATATGCTGACAGGTCTTCTGCGCCCTGATCAGCGACGACGTGAAGGCGATGTCGAATTCCATGCCGCGCGCCTTCAGCTTGGCGCCCGCCGCCTTGGCCTCGGCGTGGCCCAGTTCGGTCAGGTCGACGTCGCGCCAGCCGGTGAAAAGGTTCTTCAGGTTCCATTCGCTCTGGCCATGGCGCACGAGCACGAGAGTTCCCGACATTTTTGCTCCTTCAATTTGTGGATCAGATCGTCTCAGGTGAGTCCGAGCACGTCGCGCATCGAATACAGTCCCGGCTTCCTGCCGCGCGCCCAAAGTGCGGCCTTGATCGCACCGCGGGCGAAGATCGCCCGGTCCTCGGCGTGGTGGGCGAGCGTGATGCGCTCGCCGGTGCCGGCCAGCACCACGGAGTGGTCGCCGACCACCGAGCCGCCGCGCAGCGTGGCGAAGCCGATCGAGCCTGTCTTTCGCACGCCGGTGTGGCCATCGCGCGACCGCACGCTGTTCCCGTCAAGGTCGATGCCGCGCCCGGTGGCGGCGGCTTCGCCGAGCAGCAGCGCCGTGCCCGAGGGTGCGTCGACCTTGTGCCGGTGATGCATTTCCAGGATCTCGACATCGAAATCGTCGGCATCGAGCGCGCGCGCCGCCTGCTCGACCAGCACCGCCAGCAGATTGACGCCGAGGCTCATATTACCTGACTTGACCACCGTCGCGTGGCGCGCCGCCGCGGCGATCTTGGCATTGTCGTCCGCCGAGCAGCCGGTGGTGCCAATGACATGGGCGATGCGCGCCTGCGCCGCATAGCCGGCGAATTCGACCGTCGCTGCCGGGCTCGTGAAATCGAGCACGCCGTCGGCCTTGGCGAAGGCCGGCAGCGGATCGTCGCCGATCGTCACGCCGATATTGCCGATGCCGGCAAGCTCGCCGGCATCCTTGCCGAAATGCGGCGAGCCGGCCCGCTCGATCGCGCCGGCGACGCGGGCGCCCGGGATGGTGTGGATGGCGCGGATCAGCGCCTGGCCCATCCGACCGGCCGCGCCGACCACCACCAGGCCCATTTCATTGACGGGGGGGTCGTTTGTGGCCGTACCGCTCATAAATTTCTCCCAACCGCTTTTTTCGCGCGCCGCAGCGGAGTTTGGATTGGCTTGCCGTCGTCGACAAGCCCCAGCCCCTTGTTACCCTGCACCCGGTGGAACCGGGCATATACGCTGTGCGGGTCTGCCATCAGCGAGGCATGCGTGCCTTGTTCGACCAGCCGGCCCTGTTCCAGCACGATGATGTGGTCGGCATTGACCACCGTCGACAGCCGGTGCGCGATGACGATGGTCGTGCGCCCTTGCATCACCTGGGTCAGCGCCTGCTGGACGCGCGCTTCCGCCTCGTTGTCGAGCGCCGAGGTCGCCTCGTCTAGCAGCAGGATCGGCGCCTGCCGCACGATCGCTCGGGCGATCGACAGGCGCTGGCGCTGGCCGCCCGACAGCGTCAGGCCGCCTTCACCGACAGGGGTGTCATAGCCTAGCGGCTGCTGGCGGATGAAGCCGTCGGCCTCGGCCAGTTGTGCGGCCAGTTCGATTTCGGCGTCGCTGGCGCTCAGCCGCCCGTAGCGGATGTTGTCGCGAATGGTGCCTTCGAACAGATAAGGCTGCTGCGAGACATAGGCGATCGAGCTGCGCAGCGACTGCTTGGTCACCTCTAGAATGTCCTGGCCGTCGACCTCGATGCTGCCCGCACCGACATCGTGGAAGCGCTGCAGCAGCGCCACCAGCGTCGACTTGCCGGCGCCCGAGGCGCCGACGATGGCCGTCATCTTGCCGGCGGCGGCAATGAAGCTGAGATCCTGCAGCACTGGTGCGTCGGCGACATAGCCGAACGACACGTTGTTGAAGCGCACCTCGCCCCTGGGGATCTTCGCTTCGGCCGCTCCGGGCGCGTCGCCCTGCTGCGGCTCGAGGTCGAGCAGCTCGTAGATCATGCGGGCATTGACCAGCGCCCGTTCCATGCCGACCTGCAAGCGCGCCAGCCGCCGGGCCGGATCGTAAGCGAGCAGCAGTGCGGTGATGAAGGCAAAGACCGCGCCAGGCGGCTGGCCGCCGACGGCTGCCCGGTAGCCGGAATAGGCGATGACGCCGGCGACGGCGAAGCCGGCCAGCATTTCGGAGATCGGCGTCAATCGTTCCGAGACGCGGGCGATGCGGTTTGCCCGCTGCTCGGCACCGTCGACAAGGCCGCTGATGCGGCGCGACAGCTCGTCCTCCAGCGTAAAGGCCTTGACGATGGCGATGCCTTGCGTCGCTTCCTGCATGGCGCCGATCAGCCGCGAGTTGATCTGCACCGCTTCGCGTGTGGCGCGCCTTATTCTGCGGGTCAGGTAGACGACGGTGTAGATCAGCGGCGGCCCGATCAGCAGCGACATCAGGGCCAGCATCGGATCCTGCCAGATCATGACCCCGATCAGCGCGACCAGCGATACCGCGTCGCGTGCCACGGATGTCAGCGTCATCGACAGCAGGTCGCGGATGCCGTTGACGTTCTCGTTGATCTGGGCGGCCAGCCGTCCCGAGCGCGTGTCGTTGAAGAAACCGATGCCGAGCTTCATCAGATGAGCGAAGATGCGGCGCTGGTAGCGCGCCACCAGATTGTTGCCGATTCTGGCCAGTGTCACGGCCTGGCCGTAGGTGGCCAGCCCGCGCAGCATGAAGGCGCCCAGGATCGACACGCAGATCAGCGCGATGAGATCGCCGCGCTGCTCGTAGAAGATCTGGTCGACGACATCCTTCATGATCCAGGCGGTGAAGGCGGTCGTGGCGGCAACCGTCACCAGGCACAGAACGGCCAGAACATAGTACCAGCGATAGTCGCGGCTGTTCTCGGCGATGATGCGGCGGATCACCGCCACGATCTCGCCGGGCCGGGCTTTGGCTTGGTGGTTTGGCGACTGGTTCAAGTCGGGATCGTTCCGTGATGTCGGTTCGGCTCCGCGGCCGGGCTAATTCGGCAATCCTCTTAGCGCCCTAGTGGCGGCTTGCCTATGGCAGAGGCCGGCAAAACTTCGCCGCGGCTTCGGTCGTCATCTAAGCCCGCCAGCGCCGCCCTGCCGTCTGGACGCCGAACAGGGACGGGTTCCTGGCAAAGGCGGCAAGGCCGGAAAGCGCTGCCAGCGGATGAGTGATCACATAGACGGGCATGGTGCGCATCAGCTCGCTGTGCGGCGCCTTGTCCTCGAAGGCGGCGCGGAAATTGCCGGTTTTCAGCGCCGGCAGGATTTTCTGCGCAATGCCGCCGGTCAGGAAGACGCCGCCGCGGCTCATGAACACCAGCGCAAGGTCGCCGGCGGTGCGTCCGAGGCAGGTGACGAACATCGCCAGCGCTTCCTCGGCCACTGGATCTGACTTCGCCAATGCCGCAGCGGTGACCTCGGCCGGCGTGGTGAAGGGGGCCGGCTTGCCGTCCGCCTTGGCGACCGCCCGATAGGCATTGACCAGGCCGCGGCCGGACAGGATCTGTTCCCCGGAGATGCGGCCGTCGAGTTTCTCGATATGCACAAAGACCTCGAAATCGCGCGGCGAGCGCGGCCCGATATCCATGTGTCCCCCCTCCCCGGGCACCGGTATCCAGTGGTTCAGCGCGTGGACCAGGCCGGCGACGCCAAGCCCGGTTCCGGGACCGAGCACAACCCGTCCGGCATTGGGCTCCGGCGCATCGCCGCCGATCTTCTCCATATGCTCTTCGCCGAGCGCCACCACGGCCAGCGCCTGCGCCTCGAAATCATTGAGCACCACGACGTCGCTGAGGCCGAGGCTGGCAAACATCTTTCTCGGCTTGACGATCCACGGGCAGTTGGTGAGCGGGATCTCGTCGCTGTCGACCGGGCCGGCCACCGCCAGTACAGCGGAGTTGGGCCGGACCGACGAGCGGTCGAGAACCGCCGCCTGGATCGCCTCGTCGATCGTGTTGAAATTGGCGGTCTGGACGATCTGTGGTTCGGTTGGTTCCGAGTTCGCGTCGAGCACGATCGAAAAGCGCGCGTTGGTGCCGCCAATGTCGCCGATCAGAACCGGAAACTGCAGCGCTGTGTCGTCGTCGCCTGGCATGCTCTCGTCCGTCCCGGTTCCCAGTGGCGTTCCGCCGTCCTTTCGTTGACTAGCGCATGACCCGGGAAAGGGAAATCGGTTTTCGAAATGAGGCGGCCAGGATTCGGAGCAGGATGGGGTTGGATGTGGCCTCAGGTCAGGCCGAACCGGGGACGAAGGCATGCCTGCGGGCAACCCGGATCGCTGCACTCCTCGACCACTGTATCGGCATGGATTCTAGGGCGGAGCAGGAGCGAAGCGACGTCGCGGAGGCCCTAGTATCCATGCCGCGATCTTCGAGCGCTGCTGCGTTGAACGCCTTCGCAGAGCAGGATTCCAGACGATCGATCAAGCGCCTTTCCCTAATCTCGGTCAGTTCCCCGGTCGCGGCCGCGGCAGCGGAATGCCGATCTCGGGCGTTGCCGCGAAGGCGCTGACCGAGGCCGGGAGCGCTGCCGCGCCGCTTGCGGATGCCCGCGCCGGCGACGGAGCCTTTGTTAGAACGGGTGCAACCGCGACCGGCACGCCGTCGCCATAATAGGTAACCGCCTCCGCCGAAGCCGGATCTGGCCCATCGAGCACCGCCTGACATGCTGCGGGCAGGCTCGCCATGGTCATCACGTCGCGCGCTTTCGGTCTATCCGGGTTCTTGTTGGGACGCCACGGTTCCTCGGTGAACCACCATGCCAGCGACTGGTCGCAGCCGTCGCCGGGCGCCGTGTTTTCCTGCGCTTTGCAATTGGGCGAGCCGGGCTGGCAGCCGATGCGGATGTGGAAGTGATAGTCGTGGCCCCAGAACGGCCTGACCTTGCGCAGCCATGCGCGGTCGCCTTTCACCGTGTCGCAGAGCTTCTTCTTGATGCCCGGATTGACCAGGATGCGCTCGACTTCCGCATAGCTTGCCGCGCGCTTCAGGAGCCGCGTATGCGCCGGAACCCAGAGCGCATCTTTCACCAGATGGGTCTTTTCGTCGACAAGCAAGGTGGCGCTCATGTTCTCGCGCTGCTCGATCGAAAGCTTGCGGTCGGGCATTGGCGTCAGCCAGATGTCGGCGTCGAGGCCGATCTGGTGCGAGGCGTGGCCGGTCAGCATCGGGCCGCCGCGCGGCTGTGAAATGTCGCCGACCAGCAGGCCGGGCCAGCCATCGGCCGCGGCGTCGCGCGACAGTTTCTCGATCAGCGCGATCATTGTCGGATGACCCCAGCGGCGGTTGCGCGAAGGCCGCATAACCTCCCATTTCGGGCCGTCCAGGGGAATGGCGACGCCGCCGGCAAAGCAGCCCTTGGAATAGAACCCGATCGACTGCGGCGCAGCCACGGCCGGCAGTTTTTTGGCGCCGAACAGGTTCTTTGCCAGTTCCTCGGCCGCTGCAGGTCGCACTGCAAGCCCCGCTAAGGCGAGAACGGCGAGTGCTGCGGTCAGCAGCAGCGTTCTACCGGGCAATGATCGCTTCAACGTTTTCATGAGGCAGAACCCCTCTGCGAATTAAGTCGAATCATATCACGCCCGGCGCGACGTTTCGATCACGACCGCTTCATCAAACTGCGCGCCTCGCCATCGCGCCAGCTACCCTCAGCCCACATATGGTCGAACGCCGTCCGGTAGTCGGGAAAGCGGAAGCGATAGCCGGCCGCTTTGATCGCTGTGTTGGCGACACGCTTGTTCTCGCCATAGAAGGACCGCGCCATGGGCGAAAGTTGGGCGCTCTCGAACGGAATCTCGGGCGGCGGTGTGACGCCCATCAGCCCGGCGGCATAGGCGACGACGTCCTGCGGCGGCGCCGGCAGATCGTCGGTGACGTTGAAGATGCCGCCGCGATTGCCTTCGGCGAGATGCCAGAGCGCGCCGGCAATATCATCGCAATGGATGCGGTTGAACACCTGCCCCGGCTTGACCAGCCGCCGCGCGGTGCCGTTTTCCAGATTGACCAGGGCATTGCGGCCCGGCCCGTAAATGCCGGAAAGCCGCAGGATCGCCGCCGGCCGGCCGATGTCCTGACCCAGTTTCAGCCAGTCCCGCTCGGCGGCGACACGCAGCATCGAGCGCTTCGACAGCGGCCGGCACTCGGCGGTCTCGTCCATCCAGCCGCCGCCATGGTCGCCGTAGACGCCGACCGTGGAGAGATAGGCGATCCATTCGAGCGCCGGCATCTCTGCCGCGATTGTCCCGCGCGCCGCACTCAGCACCGGGTCGCCGGCCTCTTCCGGCGCCACCGAGACGACGAGATGGGTTGTTTTCTTCAGCGCGTCGCCGATTTCGGGTGTCAGCGCGCCATCGAAAAGCAGCGGCTGGATTCCGGCTTGCCGCAGCGCTTCGAATTTCTCCGCTGCGCGTGTCGTCCCAAAGATTGTGCCGGCATCCTTGTTGGCTCGGGCAAATGCCTTGCCTGAATAGCCGGCGCCGAAAATGAAGATCTGCTTCTCGCTCATGCATGCGCCTCGATTTGATTTCCCAGCGCCAGGCGCCATTCGCGATGCACGGCCTCGTCGCTTTCTGCTTTCATTGCAGCGGTGGCACATTTGGCAAATTCGGTCTCGGGCACAAGCCGTGACAGCGCCCATACCGCCGCGCCGCGCACCAGGGGCGAGGCATCGCCGAGCAGTGCACGCACCGCGTTGCCGAGCGAGGAATCGCCTGAATTGCCGGCAGCGATCAGCACATTGCGGACAAAGCGGTCGCGACCGATGCGCTTGATTGGCGAACCGACAAAGAGTGCACGGAAGGCAGCGTCGTCGAGCGTCAAGAGATCGGCGAGCGGCGGCTCGCGCAAATCCGCGCGGGCGACGAGCTTCGCCTCCGAGGCAACCTGGGCAAACTTGTTCCACGGGCAGGCGGCCAGGCAGTCGTCGCAGCCATAGATGCGGTTGCCGATTTTTTCCCGGAACTCATGCGGGATCGGTCCCTTGTTCTCGATGGTGAGGTAGGAGATGCAGCGTCGCGCATCGAGCCGGTAGGGCGCCGGAAAGGCGTCGGTCGGGCAAACGTCGAGACAGGCGCGGCACGAGCCGCAATGATCGCCCTCGGGCGTATCGGGCGCAAGCTCAGCCGTCGTGAAGATGGTGCCGAGGAACAACCAGGAGCCATGCGCGCGGCTGACCAGATTGGTGTGCTTGCCTTGCCAGCCAAGGCCGGCGGCTTCAGCCAGCGGCTTTTCCATCACCGGGGCGGTATCGACGAACACCTTTACGTCGCTCCCCGAGCGCGCCACGATCTTGCCGGCGATCTCTTTCAGCCGGCCTTTCATCACGTCGTGATAATCGCGGTTCTGCGCATAGACGGAGATCGCACCACAACCGGGCTTCGCCAGCACCGCGCGCGGATCATGGTCGGGGCCGTAGTTCATCGCCAGCACGATGATCGAGCGAACCTCAGGCCAAAGTGCTGTCGGCTCGCCGCGGCGCTCGAGCGTCTCGGCGATCCAGCCCATTGAGCCTTGAAAGCCGTCGGCGACGAACTCGGCCAGCCGGGCCGGCGCCAGCGGAATGGCATTTGGCGTGGTGACGGCAACAGCATCGAAACCGGCGCGCCGTGCCTCGCGGTCGATCAGCGCGCGCAGGTTTTGCGCTCTAGAAATCGAGGTCCGCATAATGTGACACCGGCGACAGGCCGCGCACCCGGTCGGACAAAAGCGGCCGGAACGATGGCCGTGATTTCACCCGTGCGTACCATTCGCGCGCGGCAGCGTGTTCGCGCCAGTCGATCTCGCCGAGATAGTCGAGCACGGACAGCGCAGCCGCAGCCGCGAGGTCGGCATAGGTGACCTTGTTGCCGGCCAGCCAATGGCGGGTGCCGGCCAGCCAGTTGGTGTATTTCATGTGCTGGCGGATATTGGCGCGCGCGGCGCGGATCGCCGCCGAATCGGGCGAACCGCCGCCCGCCGTTTCCGGCATGACCGGCTTCAGCACGCGCTCGCGCACCAGATGCCGGGTAACCTCGCCCTCGGCCTTGTTCAGATACCAGTCGGTCAGCCGGCGGATTTCCGCACGCTCCATCGGGTCTTCGGCGAACAGCCGCTTTTCGCGCTTCAAGACGCCGCGCGTCTCGTCGAGATATTCCGCGATGACGACCGCGCCGACAATCGGCACGTCGCCCTCGGCAAGCAGGATCGGCAGCGTGCCGGCCGGGTTCAGCGCCAGGAATTCCTTGCGCCGCATCCACGGCTTTTCCTCGATCAGCGCCAGCTCCTCGCCATACTCGCCGAAAGCGAGGCGAACGAAGCGGCAGGTGGCGAACATCGGGTGGTGGAAAAGCGTCAGCATGGTCCCGCGATAATAGAGCGCACTGGCAAATCGCCGGCTGCGCCGGTAAGTCTTGGCCGCCCCGAATTCAGGTGGCCGTCAGGGTGCTGCGACCTATAGGAGGAGTTCCGCGCCATGACAAGCAAGCCGTTCTTCAAAGCCCTCACTCGAACGCCGAGGTTTCCATGGAAAGCCAGACCATCGTCGAAGCGCTGCTGCTCGGCATGATCGAGGGCATGACCGAGTTCATTCCGGTCTCGTCGACTGGCCATATCCTGCTTGCCGGCCATTTTCTCGGCTTCCATTCGACCGGCAAGGCCTTCGAGATCCTGATCCAGCTCGGCGCCATACTGGCTATCCTCAGCGTCTATTTCCATCGTCTGTGGCAGATGCTGGTCGATCTGCCGCGTGATCGGGTGACGCGGCATTTCGTCCTCGGCATCCTCGTCGCCTTCCTGCCGGCCGCCGTCATCGGCGCCCTGGCGCATGGCTTCATCAAGACGGTACTGTTTGAATCGCCGAGGCTGATTTGCATCATGCTGATCATCGGCGGCGTGGTCCTGCTGTGGGTGGATCGCTTCAAGCCGAAGCCGCTCTACCATGACGTCGAGCGGTTTCCGCTCAGGCTCTATCTGCAGATCGGACTGTTCCAGTGCCTTTCGCTGATCCCCGGCACGTCGCGCTCCGGCTCGACGATCGTCGGCGCGCTGCTTCTGGGCGTCGACAAACGCGCGGCTGCAGAATTCTCCTTCTTCCTCGCCATGCCGACAATGGTCGGCGCCTTCGCCTTCGACCTCTTCAAGAACCGCAACGTGCTGACCAGCGCAGATCTGCCGGTCATCACCGCCGGTTTCATCGCCGCCTTCGTCGCGGCGCTTATCGTCGTGCGCTTCCTGCTCAACTACGTCTCGCGCCACGGCTATTCGCTGTTCGGCTGGTGGCGGCTGGTCATCGGCACCGTCGGGCTGGCGGCGCTGTTCGTCTGGGGGTAAGGCGGCACAGTTAATTTGGAACGGTCGCCCTAGGGTCGGACCAATCACTCTGAACGACCGAGCTCAACCCTTCCTGGTCGTTCACCCCACCACAATTCCGGAAGGAACGTCGCATCTGAGCAGACACCGGTGGTGTGGCATGGTACCGTTGCTAACAGGCGATATCTTGCAGGTGCGCCATGTCAGGGCACGAGCATTGGCAACTCGATGGCAGCGCGCCCGAGCTTTACCAGCGCTACCTGGTACCGGCGATCACTTCGAGATGGGCAGCCGATCTTATCGATCGCGTGCAGCCAAAGCGCGGAGAAGCCGTACTCGACGTTGCTTGCGGAACTGGCGTGGTGACGCGCCTGGCTGCCGAACGGGTCACGACGGGACGTGTCATCGGGCTTGATTTGATTGAGGGTATGCTCACCGTCGCGCGGTCCGTGCCGCACACAGGTGTGCCAATTGAATGGCTGCAAGGCAGTGCCCTCGCACTCCCGGTTAATGACGGCGCGATCGACCTCGTTCTTTGCCAACTCGGTCTCCAGTTCTTCCCGGATCGAGCCTGCGCTGTCCGCGAGATGAAGCGGGTGCTGGTATCTTCGGGCAGGGTTGCGCTCAGCGTCTATAGCGCCATCGAACGCACACCCGGCGCAGAGGCGTTTGCAAGTGCTCTCGATGAGCGGCTAGGACCGGACGCGTCGAAGATCAAACGTGCCGAGCATATTTTTGCTGACGCGAATGAGGTCGGCGATCTGTTGAGGAAAGAGGGGCTGGATGACGTCGAACTCTACACCGTCACGAAAACGATTAGCTTTCCATCTGTTCTCGACTATGTACGTTTTCAGCTGATCGCTACCCCCATGGCTGGCCTCTTGGCCGTTTACCAAGCGTCCGAGCGCGACAGCGTGATAGAGGCGGTCGCCTCCGCCACTCGGTTGCGCCTTGATCCGAGCATGATGGTCGATGGGCGCTTCTCGTTCCCACAGGAGGCGCATATCGCGATCGCAAGCAAACTCTGACGTAGATTTAGCTGCAGTTTCGGCTTCTGGCACTGCTTGCCCGTTCCCGATGGACGAGACGATGATAACATCCACCTATCTCGGCCATTTGCGGCAGGGCATGGTCTAGTTTCGCCCGTAGAAAACATTCTCGACATGCACCGGCCAGCGCCACGGCAGCACCGCGACCATGTCGAAACGCACCGACAATCGTCCATAGTCGGACTGTCGCGACAGCCAGAGATCGGCGGCGCTTTCGATGCGACGCTCCGATTCGTAGCGAACAGCCTCCATGGCTTCCATCAGTGTGCGGCGCGCCTTCACCTCGACGATCAGCACTAGGTCGCCGCGGCGCGCGATCAGGTCGATCTCGCCGAACCGCGTGCGGTGGCGGCGCGCCAGGATCCGATAGCCCTTCACCATCAATGCCGCAGCCGCCAGCCACTCGCTGCGGTGGCCGCGCCGATAGGCCCGCTGGCGGCTGGCGACCGGGCGTTCAGCCAACGTCGTCTTTCCCTGTGTCGCCCTCTTTGCCAGTATCGCCCTTCTTCCCAGTATCCTTGAGTTCGAGCAGCCGCCGGTAAAGCGCCTGCTTCTGGCTGCCGGTCATCTTGGCGGCTTCCGCCGCCGCCTTGGAGGCCGGCATCTCGGCGGCAAGCGAAAGCAGAAGCCGGTCGATATCGGCCGGTTCGTCTGCCGCTGCTTCCGACGGGCCGACGCAGATGACGATCTCACCCTTCGGCGTGTCAGCCGCCGCGTAATGATCGGCGAGCGACTCTAAGGTGCCGGTCCGTATCTCCTCGAAGGTCTTGGTCAGCTCGCGGCCGATCGCGGCCTTGCGGGCACCGCCTAGCGCCTCGACCATGGCGCCAAGCGTCTCGGCCAGCCGGCGCGGCGATTCGAAGAAGATAAGCGTCGCCGGCACCATTTTGAGCGCTTCCAGCCGCGCCAGCCGCTGCCCGGTCTTAATCGGCAGGAAGCCGGCAAACAGAAAGGCATCGGAAGGCAGGCCGGAGGCCGTCAACGCCGCGAGTGGCGCCGACGGGCCGGGGATCGGCACGACGCGAATGCCCTGGTCGAGCGCTTCGCCGACCAGTCGGTAGCCGGGATCGGAGATCAGCGGCGTGCCGGCGTCCGAGATCAGCGCCACGCTCTGCCCGGCCAGCAAGGCTGCGATCAGTTTTGGGCCGGCCTCGCCGGCATTGTGCTCGTGATAGGCTGTGGTGCGGCGGCGAATCCCGTAGCGGTCGAGCAGCACGCGGCTGACACGCGTGTCCTCGCAGGCGACGATGTCGGCGGCGGCGAGCGTTTCAAGTGCGCGTAATGTGATGTCGGCGAGATTGCCGATCGGCGTCGCAACCAGGTAGAGCGCCGGCTCGAGCGGCCGGGCCGATATCTCGGTCTGGCCGATCACGTAGCTGCGTCTTGCCAACTCGCCGGTCACCGGTGTTCCCCGTCAGGCTCTGACCATGAATGCATTCTACCCTGTTTGGCACGGCTCACGCCCGGTGGCAAAACCCATGCCGAAGTGAGGCGGCGGCCATGCCTTTGCCACAGTACGGAACGAAACCGTGCCCGGCGGATTTATGCCTGATCTCGGGAGGAGCAGGATGGACAGCCTCAAGATACAGGACGTTTTCGAACCCTACTATGAAGGGCGCAAGCGCTTTGCCGCGCGAATGGACAAGAGCCTGCCTGCCAAAGCCGGCGCCAGCTTGGCTAAAAAGCCGCGAAAGCGTCGTCCGTCAGAGGCAACCAAGCTGAAAATCGAGCCCTCGACCGGCACCGGCAGCACGATGGAGCACTGACCAGACGATGCCCAATCGCTTCGACATTTTCATCACCCGCCTTGAAACCAAAAGCTCCCGCAACGGAGCGCCCCCACACCCGATGAGCGATCAACACCGCGCCCGCCCCGACAAGGGCGACGCCAAGCCGGCGCGCGACGGTGAGGCGGACGCCGAGAAAGGCCACGCCAAGCGCCGCCCCAAGCACGACGCCTGACTACCGCAACCTGCGCGATTGGCCGAGACACTTTCTCTCTAAAGCGTGGGGGGGAACGCTCGGCCACATCATTCAACCCAGATACTTCGAGACGCGCGCTTCCAGCAGACGCACCAGACCTGGGTCCATAGACTCATTAGTCGTCCGGAATGTCGAGGCAGATCACGCGGGCCTTCTTCAGGCTGGCCTTGAATTTCTTCTGCAGTTTGGCGCGGTGCGCCTTTCCATCACGAAGATGATGTCGGCCCAGGAGACGAGGTCGTGCGTCAACGGTTTGTCGGCATCGTGGTTGGTGCCGGCCGATGCGACTTCGATATCCCTAACGCTCCGTGTTAAAATTGCACCTGCGTGCGCGCTTGAGCGTACGGGAGAGGATCATGTCGGCAACTTTAACCGCACTGAGCAACAGCGAGGCCTATAGGCTGGGAGATTTCAACCTGATTGGTCGTGGCGAACATGCCACCATACGCCTGGCCGACGGGGAAGTTTCGCGCCAGCATGCAACGATCCGGCGCGACGGCGCGAACTACTGGGTTGTTGACGTCGGCAGTGCCAATGGCAGTTATGTGAATGACGTGGCGCTCACAACCGCGCGTGTGCTGCACAGCGGCGATCGCGTCCAGTTCGGCAGATCGATTTTTCTTTTCGAACAGGGCACGACTGCCCCCGATCTGGATTCGCAAGCGGCGAACACAAAAACTCAATGGGGCAACCCGGCAGCCCCCAAGAGCCGGCCGGCCACCCTGTTCGTCGCTGATTTGAAGGGGTTTACCGGAATCAGCGCAAGGCTGTCCCCGGAACAGGTGGCGGCCCTCCTGGCCGAGTGGTATATGGACTGCAATATGATTTTGAAGCACTACGGTGCCTCAATCGACAAATTCATTGGTGATTGTGTATTTGCTTACTGGCACGGGACGGCAGCGGATGTCTGTGTCTCTGCGGTTCAGGCTGCCCAGGCGCTCCGCGCTGCGGAAGACGCGGCTACGTCGCCAACCCGAGTACTGGTCAGGGAACAACAAGACATCGTACTCGACTGCCGCATTGGCCTTCATGTGGGTGAAGTTGCTATCGGCGCTTTGGGCAAAGGCATCAACACCGCGCTGGGCGATGCGGTCAATTTGGCCTTTCGTATTGAGGGATTGACGCGAAAACTGGACAAGCCGCTGTTGGTCAGCGCCCAGTTCGTCGAGCAGTGGCCCGAAGGTAGACAATATTTCAAGTCCTGCGGCTATCACGAGGTCAAAGGGCGCGCCGAGATGATCGAGGTATTCAGCCTAATATAGGCGCGCCAGCAGTTGGATTTTCGAAACGCAGCTCACACGCCTAACACCTATTCCCATGTTGACACCAATGCTTTTCCTGCTCAGGCTTTGCTAGGGCAGAGAGGCAGCCATGGGGCTCAGAAATCTTCAGACATTTCTATTTTTTCTGCTTCTGATGGTGCTGGGCCTTTCAGCGCCGCTAAGCGCTGCGGAAGGTAAGCGCCTTGCGTTGGTAGTCGGGAATTCTGCCTACACGGCGACAACGCCGTTGGCGAACGCCGCCGCCGACGCCCGTGCCTTTACAGCGTTCCTGAAGGAAAACGGCTTCGAGGTAGACAGTCTGATCAATGTCGACCGGGCCGGTTTCGCGAGAGGACTCTCTAATTTTTCAAAGAAGATCGGGCCAGCCGACACCGCCTTGTTCTACTTCGCTGGCCACGGGATGCAGCTGAAAGGCGAAAATTTTCTGCTCGGGCTCGATGCCGAGCTGCTGTCGGAGTTTGATGTCGATGCCGAAGCCATCGCGCTGAATTCCATTATAAGCATTATGGAGCGGAAAGCCTCGCTCTCGCTTCTTTTCGTCGATGCCTGTCGCAATAATCCGATCGCCGACCGGCTGAATGCAAGCGTCGAAGGCGTCACCCGCGGCGCTGCGTTGAAGGGGCTGGCGCCGGTGAGTTCCACCGGCTCGGGAACGATGATCGCCTTCTCCGCTTCGCCTGGCCAGGTCGCCTACGATGGAGTCGGTGAGAACTCGCCTTTCACGACGGCCTTAGTTGAACATCTGGCCAGCCCTTCGCTAGAGGTAGGTACGGCTTTCAAGCGTGTGATCCGCGATGTCCGGATAAAGACGAACAACGTCCAATCGCCGCAGATTGTCTCGAACATTGCCGCTGAATTTTACTTCAACGCCAGCGCGCCGGCGACCGCTGTCGCCGCATCCGATTTTCTCGCCCAGATAGATTTCGAAAAAGCCGAGCGCATTGCCACTGCACGCGGCTGGCAGCTTTACTTGGCCAAGCACCAATCCGGCTCTTTCTCCGACAGCGCGCGCGCTGCGCTGCGCCTGCTCGAAGGTGGCGGCGATGGCCTCGTGTCGCCGCAGGAAGCTGAAAGCCGTATGAGGCTGACGCAGTCTCAACGCAAGGAAATCCAGCTGACGCTTTCCGACCTCGGATATGACATAGGCGCGGTGGACGGGAATTTCGGTCAAAAGACTCGCAGGGCGATCTCTCGATACCAGAAGGCGCTGGGGCTCACCGAGACCGGATATATCAATAGCGTCGTCGCCAACAGGCTGGAACTGGTTGGCGTCACGAGCACGAATTCCGTCGTATCTGCCGACGAGGCGCGGCTCTTCGAACCCGAGGATTTGAAAGGGCTCGAAACCGATGAGCGCATTATTCGCGCCGCGCAATGCCTCAGGGGCAAAGAAATCATCTACGGCGAGTTTGGGAGCCGCCTCTATGTGGCGGTTTACGATCGCCACTCGTCTTGGCAGACCGCCAAATCTGCTGCCCAGCGGTGTAAAGCGCATCTGGCGTCGATCTCGTCAAAGGCGGAGAACGACTTTGTTTACGGACTGTTCGAGGCTGATGACCGGATGTTCGAAACTGGCTTCGACGGAAATGTGTCCTACAAGATGGGTCCGTGGATCGGCCTTGAGCAGGATCCGGGGGGACGCGAGCCTCGTGGCGGCTGGCGATGGCTGACCGGCGAGGCAATGACTTACAACAATTGGCTTCCCAACCACCCCAACGAGCACAAGCAGGGTGATGATTTTGCGATGTTTTATGCTCATCTGGACGGCAACCGGGACACGGCCGACCTCAAGGCGAGCACGTGGGACGATATGGGTCCGCAAAACAGCTCGCACGGCTACATTATTGAGTTTCGATAGGACGAGGTGGAAGATGGGAGCGCCAGCATACCTCTCTGCTGCCGCTGGGTTGTTCGCATGGCGGGGTGCTTCTATCGAATTCGGCCGGGCAACCACCGGACACACGCGAGCTGTGCTTTCTTCCAATTTCTTCAAAGCAATTGTTGTCGGTTTCGCCATGTCGATCTCAGCGCCGGAGTATCGAGCGAAACGGCGCAACGCCTCCCGGGTTCTTCCACCCAGATGCCCTCTGGGTTTCCCGGATTACACCCAACGCGGCCAAGCTCGCGCGTGAGTCGATAAATTGTCTGTGACAGTTCAGCTCCTGGCCTATGCCTTACCGCGCCAGATCCGCCACCACCGCGTCGAGCACGATCATGCCGGCCGGC
The DNA here is from genome assembly GCF_003997375.1 of Mesorhizobium sp. M5C.F.Ca.IN.020.29.1.1. Lineage (NCBI taxonomy): Bacteria > Pseudomonadati > Pseudomonadota > Alphaproteobacteria > Hyphomicrobiales > Phyllobacteriaceae > Mesorhizobium > Mesorhizobium sp. M5C.F.Ca.IN.020.29.1.1. The sequence continues at coordinate 19,913 of NZ_RZSW01000036.1, forward strand.
GTGGCGCGCAGGCGGGCATTGCCGATCGGCGCCACGAGCCCCTCGCCCTGCAGCATCGACAGCCGCGCCGTCGACAGGCTGCGCCCGGAAAACGCTTCGTAGCGCGAGAGATCGATGCCCTCGGCCAGCCTCAGCCCCATCAAGAGGAACTCGTCGGCCTCTTCCGAGCGCGTCAGGGTCTCGCCGCCGGTGACGCCATGGCCCTTGGCCTCGACCAGATTGGCCCAGGTTTCCGGCATGCTTTCGGCGATCGTCACCACGCGGCGGCCATTCTCGACGAAGCGGCCATGCGCACCGGGACCGACGCCGACATATTCGCCATAGCGCCAATAGGTGAGATTGTGCCGGCTTTCGGCACCTGATCTGGCGTGGTTGGAAATCTCGTAGGCCGGCAGCCCATGTGCGGCGGTGATCTCCTGCGTCAGCGCATAGAGATCGGCGGCATGGTCATTGTCGGGAATAGCGAATTTCTTGGCCGCATGCAGCGCGTGGAACGGCGTGCCTTCCTCAATGGTCAGCTGGTAGAGCGACAGATGGTCGGCGGCGTGGCCGATAGCCTGTTCGAGCTCCGCCTGCCACGCCTCAGGTGTCTGGCCGGGCCGTGCGTAGATCATGTCGAAGGACAGCCGCGGAAAGATCTCACGCGCCAGGTCGATCGCATGCAGCGCTTCATGGACATTGTGCAAGCGGCCGAGGAAGCGCAGATCCTTGTCGTTCAGCGCCTGCACGCCGAGCGACACGCGGTTGACGCCTGCCGCCCGGTAGCCGCGAAAGCGCTCGGACTCGACCGAGGAGGGGTTGGCTTCCAGCGTCACCTCGATGCCGGCGGGCACCGTCCAGTTCTTCGCCACCGCGTCCAGCACCGTCGCCACGGTTTCCGGCTTCATCAACGATGGCGTGCCGCCGCCGAGGAAAATGCTGGTCACCTCGCGCGGTCCGGTGCGGTGGCGCATCGTCGCAAGCTCGGTCTCGAAGGCGCGCGCAAAACGCTCCTGGTCGACCGCCTGGTGGCGGACATGGCTGTTGAAGTCGCAATAGGGGCATTTGGCCGCGCAGAACGGCCAGTGGATGTAGACGCCGAAGCCGGGGCTGCGGTCGAGCAGCATGGTCATTTCACGCCCGATCGTGCCAAATCCAGTCTGGCGTGCGCGAATTTCTGAAAGGCGCGGGCGCGGTGCGACAATGCCGTCGGCTGGCCGGGCTTCCAGCCATGTTTTTCCTCTGCGGTCATCTCGCCGAAGGTCTTTTCGAAACCGTCCGGCACGAACACCGGGTCGTAGCCGAAGCCGAGTTCGCCGCGCGGCGGCCATACCAGCGTGCCCTCGACCTCGCCTCGGAAATATTCGGCCGCGCCGTCGGGAAAGGCCAGGCAGATGACGGCGACGAAGCGGCCCTTACGCTGCGCAGGCGCAACCGCGCCGACTTCCTGCAACGCCACTTCCGCTCGCTGCATCGCCATGCCGAAATCGCGGGACCCGTCCGGCGCCTCGGCCCAATTGGCGGTATAGACGCCGGGCGCCCCGCCCAGAGCATCGACACACAGGCCGGAATCGTCCGACAATGCGGGCAGGCCTGTCGCCTTGGCGGCGGCAAAAGCCTTGAGATAGGCGTTCTCCTCGAAGGTGGTGCCGGTCTCGTCCGGCTCCGGCAGGCCGTATTCCTTGGCCGACTTCGCTTCTATGCCGAATGGCGCCATCAGATCGGCGAACTCGCGTAATTTGCCAGCATTGTGGCTGGCGACGACGATCTCATGTGCATCAAGCGAATGCATCAGATGCCCCAGATTCTTGGCTCGGCGAATTCGATCGAATTGCCGGAGGGGTCGCGAATATAGATCGAGCGTCCACCCTGCGGCCATTCGAACTCGCTCTCGATGGCGATCTTCTTCTGCTCAAGATGTGCTTTCCAGCGCACGATCTCGTCCGCGCTTGCCGCAAAGCAGAGATGGCCGTCGCCGACAGCGCCGTGCGGCGGCACTTTCAGCTTGGCATCGGGCGCCGGCGGCACCTTGGTCGCCTCGGCGTTGAAGACGAGCAGCACGCCGTCCCCGCAACGGAAGAAAAGATGCCTGCCGTCGACCTTGCCCAGCAGATCGAGCCCGAGCACGCCGGAATAGAAGTCTTCCGCGGCATCGAGGTCGGTCACGTAGAGGGCTGATTCGAGGATGGCGGAAGGAGTCATGACAGGGTTAAGCTACAGCCATCTGTTGCAGGCTGACCAGTCGCTGGATGCCTTTCTTGGCCAATTCCATCAGCGCCGTGAACTGCTCTTCTGAGAAAGGCTCGCCCTCGGCCGTGCCCTGGATCTCGACGATGCCGCCCTTGCCGGTCATGACGAAGTTGGCGTCGGTGCCGGCCGAGGAATCCTCGAGATAGTCGAGGTCGATGACCGGCTGGCCGTCATGGATGCCGCAGGAGACAGCCGCGACATGATCCTTCAGCACCTTGGCGACGCTGGCCATCTGCCGGGCCTCCATCCAGCGCAGGCAATCATGGAGCGCCACCCAGCCGCCGGTGATCGAGGCGGTGCGCGTGCCGCCATCGGCCTGGATCACATCGCAATCGACGGTGATCTGCTGCTCGCCGAGCGCCTGCAGGTCGACCACGGCGCGCAGCGAACGGCCGATCAGCCGCTGGATTTCCAGCGTGCGGCCGCCTTGCTTGCCGGCCGAAGCTTCACGGCGCATGCGCTCGCCGGTCGAGCGCGGCAGCATGCCGTATTCCGCCGTCACCCAGCCCTTGCCGGAATTGCGCATCCAGCCCGGCACTTTTTCCTCGAGGCTGGCCGTGCACAGCACATGCGTGTCGCCGAACTTCACCAGGCACGAACCTTCCGCGTGCTTGGAGACGCCGCGTTCGAAGGAGATGGCGCGCATTTCGTCGAATTGGCGTTTGGAAGGGCGCATTCAGGCTTTAATCCTATTTTTCGGAATCGTGGCCGGCTTGTAGCCGCACGCGACGAGAGGCGCAAAGGAAAATGGACCAGTTGCGCCGGCGTGGCCGAAGTCTATATCTTTGGGCCGGAGGTGTTTGGCTCGAAATGACCAAGGCAGTCGATCCCAATTCCCAGTCGGCGGCAGTGCTCCAGTCCCCTGCGCTTCAATCGCCCGCACTCCAGTCGCCCGCACTCCAGTCGCTCGACATGCGCTCGCGCGACATCTTTCGGCGCATTGTCGATTCCTATCTGAAGGACGGCGAGCCGGTCGGCTCACGTAGCCTGTCGCGTATCCTGCCGTCTTCGCTGTCGCCCGCCACCATCCGCAACGTGATGAGTGATCTCGAGCATCTCGGCCTGATCTATGCGCCGCATATCTCGGCCGGCCGACTTCCGACCCAGGCCGGCCTGCGCTTCTTCGTCGATGCTTTCATGGAGCTTGGCGATCTCTCCGACGAGGAGCGCCGCACCATCGAGGCGCAGGTGCGCGCCTCCGGCTCTGGCGCGACGTTGGAGCACATGCTCATCGAGGCCAGCCAGATGCTGTCCGGCATGTCGCGCGGCGCCGGCCTCGTGCTTGCCGCCAAGAACGAGGTGGCGCTCAAGCACATCGAATTCATCCAACTCGAGCCGACCAAGGCGCTGGCCGTGCTGGTGTCGCAGAACGGCGACGTCGAAAATCGCGTCGTCGACCTGCCGGCCGGCATCACCGTCTCGCAATTGCATGAAGCCTCGAACTTCCTCAATGCCCACATCCGTGGCCGCACGCTGGCCGAGGCGCGGATCGAGATCGCCCGCATCAAGGAAGAGACCAAGGCCGCCCTCGACACGCTGTCGCAGGATCTGGTGGAGAAGGGCCTTGCGGTCTGGGCGGGCGCCGAGAGCGGCCTGCCGGCGCGTCTCATCGTGCGCGGCCGCGCCAACCTGCTGGAAAATGTCACCGCGCAGGCCGACATCGAGCTGCTGCGGCATTTGTTCGAGGATCTGGAGACGCAGAACGGGCTGATCCAGCTTCTCGACCTCGCCGAGGAAGGCTCCGGCGTGCGCATCTTCATCGGCTCTGCAAACAAGCAGTTTTCGCTGTCGGG
>NZ_RZSW01000370.1:0-6344 GCF_003997375.1 Mesorhizobium sp. M5C.F.Ca.IN.020.29.1.1
GGGCTCTGAATAAATCAGGTAGCGACCTGCCGCTTTCAGAATACCGGAGTTGAATGAACCGAATTCAGGTGCGCTTTTGCGCGCCCAGTGATCCCAACGTGATGGAGGAGATGGCAATGCCGATCGAGTTCACGCATGTTCCCGGTAAAACTCACCCTGCCGATTCAACCGTGCCGTTTTTCTACGATTTCGCGGAAACCGCGACAAAGCTGTCGCTGATCGAGAGCATCGGTTTCCAGAAGATCGTCGTCGACGATCCGGCCGGGCTGCTGACCAATATGGATATTGCCGCCCGGGCGCTGGACCGCACGTCCTCACTCGAGGTCGTTCTCACGCATTGGGCCGGTGTGATCGAGCCGACGGTGGCGGCACGGCAACTGGCGGCGCTCGACTCGAAAAGCGGCGCGCGGTTGTCGCTCAGGATGCTCAGCGAGCCGCTGAACGATGACGATGCCGAAACACGTCCGGTCGGTCATACGCTCGTCTGGCAGCGGATCGACGAATATCTGGTGCTGCTGAAGCGGTTGTGGTCGAACAACAGGCCGTTCGATCATGAAGGCGCCTTCTACAGCGTCAAGGGCGGCTATGTGCCGCGCAAGGGGCCGACTGTCGCTGACGTGACCATCCGCATGGGCGGCCAGTCCGGAACGGCCCTCAAGGTCGCCGGGCGGCATGCCGATGTCTTCGAACTGGCGCCAGGTTCGCTCAACGAGATCCGCCAGCTGATGGAGCGGGTGCGCAGTGCCGCCGCCGAACACGGCCGGGCCGGCAAGCTGCGTTTCGCGCTTCCCGTCCTGATCCGTTCGGAGGACAACGTCTCCTGCCAAAAAGCCGTCGAAATTGCTGGGCCGCCGGCGCAGATCGCGTTGTCGCTGCTCCCTTATGCGGCCCTGGGAATCGAGGAATTCATGATCATCGGCATCGATCGGCCGCGCGAGATCGCAATGGCTGGCCGAGAAATGATAGCGCTGCTGCGCAACACTCTGGCGCGCCGCAAGGCCGATGTCCCTCAGCCCGGCACGTTTGCGCCTCGCGTGATCCGGGAAGCACGCGCCGGCTGAGCGTGGCTGGACTATGTGCCTTGTGGCCGCCAGCCCGAAGCACTTGGGGGTGCCGCTCATTGCCGGGCTTTCCACATCAGCACCATGAAATAAGGCCCTCCGACCAGAGCAGCCAGCAAACCCGCCGGAATCTGCCATGGGAAAATGAGCATCCGGCCGGCCCAGTCGGCCGAAACAAGGATCATGCCGCAAGGATCGCGGATGCGAAAAGCGGTGGCAAGGCACGTTGGAAGCCGAGCATGCGGGCCAGGTGCGGCGCCGTAGGAATCGAGCGCCGTGAACAGCGTGAAATTGCTCTCCTTGAGCTGCAGCCCGTCCTTGTAGAAGACGCCGCTGGAGTTCGAAATGCCGCGCAGGCCGTGGCCACGATTGTCGGTGCCGTAGAGATTGCCGCTTGCGCCTGGCGTATAACGCAGCGCGCTAGTCAGGCTATCCACCGCCTGCGCTTCCATCTGGTCTTTGGTGATGACCGATATCGACTGCGGCGTCTCGATCAACGGTGTGTCGCTCTTGGTGGCAGTGGAGCCCTGGGTAGCGACATAGCCGTCGACCGTCCCAAAGGCGCTTTCGACGCGTTCCTGAATGTTGATCGGGTCGAGAGTGGTGGTCGCATCCTGCGCGACGGCTCGGCCGCCGCCAAGTAGCACCGGCAGCGACATCGCCGCGATCAGCAGGTTCGGCGCGCAGTCACTTCATCTTGAGTTCTTCCGCGACCTGAACCAACGACCATCTCGGCGCCCTCCACATTTTCTGGGGCGTCACGCATTTTGTTGACTCAAAAAGCCATCATCATTGTTGACTATTAAACTCATGTTTCATAGTCAACCGGGCATCGGCGCCGAAAACCGGATTGCCGAAAGCCGGATTTCGAGATGCACTCACAAAGCTGGAGGGAGGCCGAGACCGTGGCAGGAACTCATGCCCAGACTGCCTTCTATGTCGAAGCGGTGCGGTTCGCTGTCGGCGAGCGGACGCTGCTCGGGCCGGTCACACTCGAACTGCAACGCTCGCGCGTCTACGGGCTGATCGGGCACAACGGCTACGGCAAGTCGACGCTGATCAAGCTTCTGGCTCGCCAGCAGCCGGCAAGCTCGGGCGGCATCACCTTCGCGCAGCGTCCGCTGGTGCAGTGGGGCGTGCGCGAACTCGCCCGTGCGCTCGCCTATCTGCCGCAGATGACGCCGGCGGCGACCGGCTTGACCGTGCGCGAACTGGCGACGCTCGGACGCTATCCCTGGCACGGCGCGCTCGGCCGCTTCGGGCACGAGGACAGGCGCCATGTCGACGAGGCGCTTGCCCTGACCGACATGGCGGATTTCACCGACCGGCCGGTGGACGAATTGTCCGGTGGCGAGCGCCAGCGCGCATGGCTGGCCATGTTGGTGGCGCAGAATGCCGGCGTCATGCTGCTCGACGAGCCGATCTCGGCGCTCGACATCGCCCATCAGGTCGAGGTGCTGGGGCTGGTCAGGGACCTCAGCCGCAAACGCGACCTGTGCGTCGTCGTCGTGCTGCACGATCCCAACATGGCGGCGCGCTACTGCGACGAATTGATCGCGTTGAAGGACGGCAGGCTGCTGACGCGCGGCACGCCGGACCAGATCATGCAGGGCGAGGTGCTCAAAGGAATTTTCGGTGTGGAGATGGGCGTGTTTGCACACCCCATCACCGGCCAGCCGTTCGGTTATGTGCAATGAGGCCACTGTGAGAATAAGGAAGAAGCCCTTGTCCAGACATGGTTTGTTCGCGGCGGTGATCGCATTCGCCATTCTGTCGGCTGGCGGCCCTGCCGCCCAGGAGCAATCAGGCGCGGCCCTGCCGATCGAAGCTCCCGCGCCTGGAGAGGCTGCGCCGGACGCGGTCGTGCCACCGGCGCAGCCCACCGTGACCACGCCCACCGAGACCACGCCTATCGAGACGGGGCCTTCGACGGCGACGTCTTTGACCCTGCCGCATGATCTGTCGCCATGGGGCATGTTCATGGCGGCCGATATCGTCGTGAAAGCGGTGATGATCGGGCTGGCTTTTGCGTCCTTCGTCACCTGGACAATATGGCTGGCCAAATCGCTGGAGATCCTTGGCGGCAAGCTGCGCGCCCGCCGCGCGGCACAAGCGATCGGCAATGCCGCGACGCTGAACCAGGCGGGGCGCGCGCTTGGTCACAATGGCGGTCCCGGCGCCCTGCTGGTGCGGGCGGCAGAGGAAGAGACCGCGCTTTCGGCCGGCTCGCTCGACCATGTGTCCGGCGACGGATTGAAGGAGCGGGTCACCTCGCGCCTGTCGCGCATCGAGGCGGCGGCGGCGCGGCGCATGTCGCGCGGCACCGGCGTTTTGGCGACGATCGGCTCGACCGCGCCCTTCGTCGGCCTTTTCGGCACGGTCTGGGGCATCATGAACGCCTTCATCGGCATCTCGCAGGCGCAGACCACCAATCTCGCCGTCGTTGCGCCGGGCATTGCAGAAGCCCTGCTGGCCACCGCGATGGGCCTTGTCGCGGCGATCCCGGCGGTGGTCATCTACAACGTCTTTGCACGCTCGATAGCCGGCTATAGGCAGATCCTTGCCGATGCATCGGCAGGGGTCGAACGGCTGGTCAGCCGGGATCTGGATTTCCGCACGGTCGCGCCGGCAAAGCAGATGGCCGCGGAATGAGCACGGAGCGACGCCGTGGCAGCTAGAATTCGAGAGAACATCGACGGCGATCTCGCGGAAAACCACGAGATCAACGTCACGCCGTTCATCGACGTGATCCTGGTCCTGCTGATCATCTTCATGGTCGCGGCGCCGCTGGCGACGGTGGATGTCAATGTCGACCTGCCGGGCTCGACCGCGACGCCGGCTCCCCGGCCGGAGACGCCGCTGTTCCTGACGCTGAAAAACGATCTCAGCCTGGCGATCGGCAACGACACCGTGCCGCGCGAAGCCTTCGCCGCCACGCTCGTCGGCAGGACAAAAGGCGACAGGCAGACGCGCATCTTCCTGCGCGCCGACAAGGCGGTCGGCTATGGCGATCTGATGGAGGCGATGAACCTTCTGCGGGGCGCCGGTTATCTGAAGATCGCGCTGGTCGGCCTCGAGACCGCGCCCGGCGATGCCGCGGCGCCACAAGTCGGAACGGGCCAATAATGTCGCCGGCGGCCGCCCTGCCGATGGCCGATCAGCGGCGTTTCGGCATGCGCGAGATTGCCTGGTGGGCGGCCGCGGCTGCGCTGGTTCTGGTGGCGCATGCCGCGATCGGCTATGCGATGCAGAGCGGGCGCCCGGCCGAGCCCGATGGCGGGCCGCCGCAGGCGCAGGTGATCGAGTTGTCGCCGATGGCGTTCACGCCAGCCATGCCGGCCCCGATACCGGACGAGGTGGCGCCCGATCAGCCGGATCCGGCCGAGGAGCCCGTAGCCGAAACGGAGCCTCCGCCCGAATCGCCCGTCGAGCAGGCAGAGCCGGTCACCGAGCCGTCGGAAACCGCTCCGGCCGACACAGTCGAGCCCACGCCGCCGACCATGGCGGAACGGGTCGACCAGCCGCCGCTCGAGGAGGTCGTGCCGGACGTTGCCGAGGCCGTCACGCCGGAAGTGGTCATTCCGCCGCCGCAGCCGAAACCGGTCGAGGCACCCGTCGAGGCCAAGACAAAGAAGCAAGCAAAGGCCAAGGAGCCGGCTGAGGCCAAGGCGAAGAAGCCGGTCGAAAAGGCCAAAAACCGTCCGAAAAAGGAGAAAGCCGCACCGCCGCGGACGACGGCCAGTCTCGCTGCGACACCCGCAGCCAGGGCGGCCGCACCGAAGTCGGCCAAGGCGGTGGCTGCGTCCCGAGGGGACGCCAAGAAGTGGAACTCGCAACTGACAAGGTGGATCAATCGGCACAAGCGCTACCCGAAGGCCGCGAGAGCCCGCCGTTCGGAAGGAACCGTAAGGGTCTCCTTCATGGTGGCCGGCTCCGGCCGAGTGACGTCCGTTCGCATCACCGGTTCATCCGGCGACCCTGATCTCGACCGCAGTGTACTGGACCTGCTGCAGGGCGCTACAGTGCCGGCGCCGCCGGAAGGCGTTAGCTCGCGTGTCGATGTGCCCTTGACGTTCAGCCTGCGGTAATCAGGCGATACGGCGATGCCGTGCGTCGAGAATGGCGCCAAACGGCTGAATCAGGAAACCGCATCGAAAACCACTTTCTGTGAAAGGCCGCCGCCCGGGCGGTTCTCCAGTGTGATGGCGCCGCCGTGGCGTTCGATGATTTCCTTGGCAATGGCGAGGCCGAGGCCGGCGCCTGGAATGGACTGCCTGCGGCCGGGATCGACGCGAAAGAAGGGCTCGAACGCCTTGCCGAGCAGCTCGGGCGGAATGCCGGGTCCGCGATCGGCGATGGTGAGGGTGGCGCGGTTGTCGGCTGCGGACAGGGAGATGCCGCAGCCCTTGCCATGCGTGGCGGCGTTGACGATCAGGTTGCGCAGCGCGCGGCGAAGGCCGAGCGCGCCTGCCCTGACCGAGACCTTGTCGAGATGGCCGACCGACACGGCATGGCCGAGCGAAACCATCTCGGCCTCGATGTCGCGAACCAGCCGGTCCAACTCGACCGGCTCGACGGCATCCTGGTCAACCTCCTCGCGCACCAGTCGGATGGCGCTGTCGGCGATGCGATCGAGCTCATCGAGGTCGTGCAGCCATTTCTCGCGTTCTTCGTTGCCAGCCAGGAATTCGGCGCGCAGCCGCATGCGCGTCATCGGCGTTCTCAAATCATGCCCGGCGGCGGCGACCAGGCGCATGCGGCTTTCCATAGCGGTCTTCAGTCGCGACGAAAGCTGGTTCAGCGCGTGCGCCGTCGCCTTGACCTCGGCCGAACCCACCTCTGGCACCGCCGCCAGCACGCCATCCGACCCGATCTTGGAAACGGCGGCCTCCAGCATCTCGACCGGCCGGATCAGCACGGAGGTGAAATAAACCGAGACGGCCGTGGCGCCGGCCACAATCAGCGAGATCCAGCCGGCGAGAACCAGCCACTCGCGCTTTGGCGGCGTGATGTGGGGAACTTCGATGATCGCCCAGCGATTGTCGTGCAGGCGTACCGACGCAAGCTGACCGGGCTCTCCAGCTTTGTCGTTGACGACGGCCAGGACGTCGAGACCCCGGCGGCGCAGGATGTCGTTGAGCATCGCCGTTTCGTCCCGGTCCACCCTGCCGCCGGCCGGATGGTCGCTCAGTTGCACCGGCAGCACATCTGGAATCTGGCTGGGCAGAAGCCGCACTACGAGTTCCATCTGTTGGGCAACCCAGGGCATGATCAGTTCCGGTG
>NZ_RZSW01000371.1:0-6326 GCF_003997375.1 Mesorhizobium sp. M5C.F.Ca.IN.020.29.1.1
GGCATGGCCTTTGCCAAGCGCAAGCTGCCGCTGGTCGTCGGCGCCGAAGCTTCAGGCGAGATCGAGGCGGTCGGCCCCGGCGTCTCCAGCCTTGTGCCCGGGCAGCTTGTGTCGATCTACGGTGCGCGCACCTGCGGGCTTTGCCGCGCCTGCCGCGAAGGCCGCGACAACCTCTGCGAGCATGTCTCGGGCGTACACGGCTTCCATCTCGACGGCTTTGCGCAAGAGAAGATAAACCTTCCGGCGCGCCTGCTGGTCCCTGCCCCGCCCGGCGTGACGGACACCGGCGCCGCCGTCGCGCCCGTCACCTTCGGCACGGTCGAGCACATGCTGTTCGACAATGCTAGGCTGCGGCCCGCCGAAACCATCCTGATCCATGCCGGCGGCTCGGGCATCGGCTCCGCCGCGATCCAGCTGGCAAAGAAAATGGGCTGCACCGTGATCACCACGGTCGGCTCGAACGACAAGATCGACAAGGCGAAGGCGCTTGGCGCCGACCATGTCATCAACTATCGCGAGGACCGTTTCGAAGGCGTCGTGCGCAAGCTGACGAAGAAGAAGGGCGTCGACGTCGTCTTCGAGCATGTCGGCGCCGACACCTTTGCCGCCTCGATGCTGTGCCTGAAACGCGGTGGCCGCCTGGTGACCTGCGGCTCGACCTCGGGCGTGTCGACGCAGATCAATCTGATGCAATTGTTCCAGCAGCAACTGAAGCTGCTCGGCTCCTTCGGCTGCCGCATGCAAAACATGGCCGACGCCATGCAGAAAATGGCGGCGGGGCTGGTTTCCCCGGTCATCGACACCGAAGTCGGCTTCGACGGCATCGACGCCGCGCTGAAGCGCATGGAAGGCCGTGATGTGTTCGGCAAGATCATCCTGCGCGTCGGCTGATCATTGATGTTGCTGTCTAAAAACATCATGGGCTAGGAATGGTCTGCAACGCCTTCAGGAAGCTCCGCCGGGACTTGGCGTTCCGCCACGGCAGGCGGCTGCGCCAGTTCAACTATTGGCTGCTTGCGCGCGTCGCGATGACGATAATTTGGCTGCTGCGTCTGCTGCCGGTCGACAGCGCGCTCAATTTCGCCGACCGCGCCGCCCGTCGCATTGGCCCGCGGGTGGGGCGCCACAACGTCGCCATCGCCAATCTGCGCAACGCCTACCCGGAAAAGAGCGACCGCGAGATCCAGGCCATCGCGTCCGACATGTGGGGCAACATGGCTCGGCTCGCCGCGGAATACATCTTCCTCGACGCCCTGTTCGACTACGATCCCGCCGCGACGAAACCGGGCCGCATCGAGGTCAGGGGGGTCGAGCACTTCGTGCATATCGCCGAGGAACCGAAGCCGCATATCATCTTCACCGGGCATCTCGGCAACTTCGAACTGCTTCCGGTGGCGGCAGCCACTTTCGGCATGAACATCACGGCGCTGTTTCGCCCGCCCAACAACCCTTACCTTGCCGACTACATCCTCTCGACTCGCCGCTCGACCATGGGGTCGCTTCTGCCCTCTTCGACCGGCGCTTCATTCGCGCTGGCGGCAATCCTGGAGAAAGGTGGCAATATCGGCGTGCTCGTCGACCAGAAATTCTCGAGCGGGCTCGAAACGACATTCTTCGGCCGCCCATGCGAGAGCAACCGGGTTCTGGGCACCCTGGCGCGGCACTATGACTGCGATGTCTATCCGGCGCGCTGCGTGCGCTTGCCGGGCAACCGCTTCCGGCTCGAGATCGAGGACAGACTGACCTTGCCGCGCACCGCCGGCGGCAGTGTCGACGTCCACGGCACCACCCAGCTGCTCAACGACGTGGTCGAGCGCTGGGTGCGCGAGGATCCCGGCCAGTGGATGTGGTTCCACAAAAGGTGGGAGATCAGCGGCCCGCGCGGAAAGCATCGCCGGGCGAGACAGCGCGGCGAAGCGGCCTGAAGCGGCAAGTATTGAGATGCAGCGCAGCGTGAAGTGATTGCCCTGCAACTATGGGTAGTTTCGACTTGACAAGTGACGGCAGTTTATGCTAGGAATTTAAGCATTCTTGATCTGCGCCAACGACCCGCCCGCTGAGGCGGGTTTTTTGTTTCGGCCGGATCGCTCGATGGCGGCCTTGTTTCAAGTTTCGGTCTTTCGGCGTGGCAAGTTTCACCGCCAATCGTCAAGCAAGTCCGAAATGAAAGGGCTGTTTGACAGCCACGCCTGGAGAAAAGTGAACCTGATCGGTCAAGGCCTCGCCTCATCGGCCGTAAGTGCGTGCTCTCGCGTGCCGGAGACGATGATCTCCAGGACCTCATGCTCGCCGGTGTTCCTGACGTAGCGATCGCCGACGTTCTCGCCGCGCTTCAGCACCATCACGCGATCGCCCACAGCGAATATGTCAACGAGGCGGTGGGAGATGATGATCTGGGCAACGCCCTGCTTTTTCAGTTCCAGCATGGTCTCGAGCAGCCGCTCGGTCGCCATCACCGAGAGATTGGCGGTCGGCTCGTCGAGGATCACCACGCGCGGCTGGAAGGAGATAGCGCGGGCAATCGCCACAGATTGCTGGCGTCCGCCTGACAGGCTCTCGACCTTTTGATAGACGGAGTTCACGTCGACCTTGAGCCGCTTCAGCACGCTGTCGGCTTCCGCGTACATTTTCCGCCGATTGACAAAAAGGCCCTTGCGCGGCCAACGGCCAAGAAAGATGTTCTGACCGACATCCATATTCCCGCAAAGAGCGAAATCCTGGTAGATCATCTCGATGCCGGCATCGCGGCTTTCGTGCGGGCTCTTGAAGTGCACCGGCTGCCCGGCGACGAAAACCTCGCCGGCGTCGCGCTGGTAGGCGCCGGTCAGGATCTTCATCAGCGTAGATTTGCCGGCCGAGTTGTCGCCGACGAGGCCTAGGATCTCGCCGGGATAGAGCACGAGGTCGACGTTGCGGAGCGCCTGCACTGCACCGAAGGCTTTTTCGATGCCCCGCATTTCTACGATCGGTGCAGGCGTGGTCGGGTCACGCATGGGTGGTCTCCGCCGTTCTTGTGCGCCGTGCGAGGCGCGCCCGCAGGCGGCCGAAGATGTTGGCCTGGCGCACCCAGATGTCGATCAGCACCGCCACGATCAGGATGCCGCCGATGAAGACGTTGATCCAGTGCTGCGGCATGGTGAAGCCCTGGACGTTGAGCTGCAGCAGCGCCCGGATCAGGGTGATCACCGCCGCCCCGGCGAGCGCCCCGATCACGGTGCCGTAGCCGCCGAAGATCGAACCGCCGCCGATGATTACCGAAGCGATGGCGTCGAGCTCGCGGAACTGGCCGGCCACCGGGTTGAAGCTGCGGAAGTAGGCGACGTTGATGATCCCGGCCATTGTCGCGCAGAGCGCCGCCAGCATTAGCGCGAGGAACCGCACCCGGTTGGTGTTGATCCCGGCATAGGCGGCGGCGCGAATGTTGCCGCCGGTCGCATAGACCTTCTGCCCGAACGGCATATAGGCGAGCACGACGCCGGCAATGACGGCGACGACCAGCATCCAGATGGTCTGGACGCTCACCACCTCGGCGGTCGAGCGCAGCAGCCCGTCCGGCAGCGAGATGCGGTAGTGCAGCAGGATGTCGTTCACCTTGCGGCCAAGCAGGTTGTAGCCCTCGGGCCAGCCGGTGAGCTGCTGCCCGGCGACGAACCAGGCGGCGAGGCCGCGGGCGATGTAGAACATGCCGAGCGTGGCGATGAAGGCCGGCAGCTTGAAGCCGACGGTGACGATCGCGTTGACGAGGCCGGCACACATGCCCGCGAGCAGGCCCATCGCCACCGCGGTCACGGGGTCGGCGCCGAGAACCTTGAGAAAATAGGCGGCGGTGCTGCCGGCGAGGGCGAGCACCGCCCCGACGGAGAGATCGATATCGCCGGCGGCGATGACGTAGGTGAGCCCGATGGTGATCAGCGCAAGCTCGGTATAGTTGAGCAGGATCGCGAAGCTGTTGGACAGGTTCCACCAGTAGTCCGGCCGGAGCGCGAGGCCGGTCAGCCACAGGAGCACGGTCAAGATGATGGCGAGCGCGTCGCGCCGGGCGAGGAACTTGCCGAACCCGGTGGCCGACAGCGCCATGTCGGTCGCCATTGCCCCCTTGGTCTGCACTCCCTCGATCGCGATGCCACCGATCTCGTAGGCCGGTGGCGGTGGCCGGCCGCGGAGCCAGGCCCAGAGGCGCCCTGCCACCTGGCGGCGGATGAGATAAGGCTCGATGAGCACCGCCACGACGAGCAGCAGTCCGAGGAACACCGGCACCGCGCCGACCGGCAGCGAGAAAACGGCGTTGACCGTGATCTCCTCGTCGCCGATCTTGATGGTGCGCGTGATCGGCCAGCCCTCGCGCAACACCTTGTCGAGCAGCACCACCAGCAGGGCGCCAAGGCAGGATCCGGCGACCCGGCCGCGGCCGCCGAGGATCGAGGCGCCGCCGATGATCACGGCGGCAATGACGGTCAGCTCACCACTGACGCCGTAGAGGGGCGTCACGCCCTTGTCCTGGGCAGCTGACATCAGGCCGGCAAGCGCCGCGCAGAGCGAGGAGATCAGGTAAGCTCGAATGCGCACCCAGTTGGTCGGGATGCCGGCATAGGACGCCGCCTGCTCGTTGCCGCCGGTGGCGAAGGTCTCGTAGCCCCAGCGCGTCTTGGCGAGTACATAGGCGCCGATCACTGCGACAACAACGAAGATCACGACCTGGTTGTTGAAGCCGAGGAGGTTAGTCTCGCCGAGGTGAAAGAAAAGCGGATAGCCGGTCGCCTTGGCAGGATAGTAGATCGCCTGCCCGTGAGTGAGCGCCAGCACGAAGCCGCGGCCGATGAAAAGTATCGTCAGGGTGGCGATGAATGCAGGCACTTTCAGGATGGTAACGAGCACGCCATTGACGAGACCGATCAACACACCGAGAAGCATGCAGAGGATCACCGACGTGACGACGCCGAGGTCAAGGAAGCTCGGCGCGAACAGCCTGGCGAAGACGACGGCGACTAGGCCGTAAGTTGAACCGACCGAAAGATCGAGGTCCTTGTTGACGATGACGAAGGTCACTCCGACCGCGATGATGGCAACCCGCGAGGTGTCGCGGAGCAGCGAGTGAAACGCTCCTGTCGACCCGAAGAACGCGGGATTGACGAGGGCGCCGCCGAGATAGAGCAGCAAAAGCAAGGCAACGAGCCCCACCTCCCAGCCACCGACAATCTGGGACGGGGCACGGCCGAGTGATGTGGTCGCGGTAAGCGCCATGGTCTCTTCTGGTCGATTTCCCTGCTGCCGCATTGCGGGAGAGCTTGCGCCCTCCCGCAATGATTTCAGACCTTCCGAGCGGACTCAGTTCTCGAAGCGCTTGCCGACATCCTCGACGGTCTCCTTCGTCACCAGTTGGGCACGTGTGTCGAGGTTGGATGCCGCGATACCGCGATCGATCTCCAGATAGAGCTGCATGACCGGCCAGAAGCCCTGCAAGAAGGGCTGCTGCCCGAGCGCGCCGGTCAGATCGCCGCTCTTCATCGCATCCTGCTGGGCGGGGCCGAGGTCGAAACCGTAGGCGCAGATCTTGCCGGTCAGTCCGGTCTGAGCGACGGCCTTGGCAAGCGCCGGCGTGAACACATTATTGCCGGCGAACGCGCCAACGACGTCGCCTCGCGATTCGAACAGCGTCACGATGCCGTTCACCGGGTCATTCGGATTGGTGTCGATACCGGTGTTCTCCGGACCCGCGTCGACCTTGAAGGCATCAAGCTTGCCGGCATCCTTCAAGCCCTTGACGATGGCGTTGAAAGCCGAAGTGACGCGATTGTTCACCTCGATGTTGCCCATTGCGGTCGACGACGGCAGGACGATCGAACCCTTCTCGATACCCTTGTCCGCGAGGCACTTGACGAGCGCCTCGCCGGCGATTGCGGCAGCGGAGGCGTCCTGGCCGGTGTGGCCGATGCCGCTGCGGTTCAGGATCGTTCCGTCGAAGGAATTGGTCGTAGCGACCGGTATGCCCTTCGCCTCGGCGGCCTTGACGATGTCGTTATAGGCGCCGACCTGGGGCGTTGTCATGATCAGCCCGTCGATCGTCGGATCCTGCACGATCTGGTTCAGGATTTCGATCTCGCGGGCAGGGTCGTCGGTCGGCGATTCCGAGCCGAGCAGCAGGACCTTGGCGCCGATCAGGTTGCCGGCGACGGTCGCGCCGACGTAGACCGGATCGAAGAAACCATTGCCGGCAGTGTGTGTCACGATAGCGAAAGTGAGGTGACCATCGGCCGAATGGAAGTCCTTCGTACCAGGGGCCTCCTTTGCGGCTTCTTCGAAGCTGTAGCCGCCGACCGCCTTATCGA
>NZ_RZSW01000372.1:0-6325 GCF_003997375.1 Mesorhizobium sp. M5C.F.Ca.IN.020.29.1.1
TTATTACCCAGTTGATGAACTATATGGCCAAAGAGCTGCCTGGGCGGGGTGAGCACCGCGTCCTGATCTTGCTCGACGAGTTCCAGAATCTCGGGAAACTCGAAAACGTCATGGAAGCGGCCACCATCCTCGGCGGCTATGGCGTGCCGACCTGGTTCTTTGTCCAGTCGCTCAAGTCGGTGGACACCATCTATCGCGAGGAAGGCCGTAAAACGCTGGTCAACTCCGCGCGGGTCCAGGTGTTTTTCGGCGCGCAAGACGCCGAAGACCTGAAATACATTTCCGACACGCTGGGCGAGCGCACCGAAGTCCAGAAGGATGTCAGCAAGACCCATGCGACGATGTTCGACATGCATCACGCGCGCACCGTGCATGTGAAGGAGGTCCGTCGGCCCTTGATGCGTCCTGACGAGATCCGCACCATGAGTCGGAACAAATGCATCATCCTTCCTCGCGGCTCGCATGCGATTTTCGGCACGCGCAATTTTTATTTTGCCGACGCTGAGCTGTCGAAACGTGCCTGGATGCCGATCCCGGCCTTCAAAGCGTCGGCTGCCAAGGAGGAAGAACCGGATGCCGGCCGGAAAGCAGCACCAAAACCGAATGCTGGATTTGGCGACATGTTGGTTCCGCCGCGGTTTGCGCACCCGAACGAAGCGGCGCCTGCGTCAACGCGGCGGCGCGGCGCTGTTTTCGCGGCCAAGGCCGGCCGGCGCCCTCCCCCACCAACGCGCCCCGTCACCGTGACGACCTACATTGCAGCTAACCCTAAACGATCAACCAATCGGCCACCCCTACCTCGGAACACGCCTGACCTGGCTGCGATTACGCGCGCCGCCGAGCGCAACCATGCTGTATCGACTGAAGCCCAGGCGAAGATTGCGGAGGCGATCAGCCGGGTGGCGAAGGTCGCCGGGAAAGCGGCCAATAAATCGGAAGCAGACGCCGGCTTGCGCGATCTCGAGACAGCCTTGCAGGGCGTTGATTAGTCAAGACCCTGCAACGTCAGTGCGGCGCGCCGCCTTGAAAAAGATACCGATATCCGGTCGTCGTCATCCAGCGCGCACGCGCCAGATGCGTTTCCCAAGCTCCGTGTGCCCGGTCCGGTTCGCGGTCCGGATCTATATGCAGTACGACACGCGCTACTTCACGCCAATCGGCATCCACCGCCGCTGCATCGAGCAAACGCAGATAGGTCACAAAGTGCTCTTCGTCATAGCCCGTCAGGATCGGGGACTGGGGTGCTTCGTCCGCGACATCAGGATCAAGCGGCGGTTTTATCGGCATAGCGACTGCTCGTTATCGTCGTCGCGACCGCTTCGATACCAGCGATCGCCCACCTGCCTATCTCGCATTCGCCTTGGTACATCATCGGTCGGTTTGTCAACTTCACAAGTGGAGTGTAGCGCGAAATGAGACCTGGCGACCCAAGCGATTCATCGCGCGGGAAGGTCGCAGAAGGGGTTGGAAGTACGGTTCGCCCGTCCATCTGAACGAGCAAGGAGCGCCATTTCTCGACGTTCCCGTGGCTTCTCCAAAGCGGCCGTTCGACTTGGGCCAAGCCAGAGCAGATTTCAGCAAAGGAGTGGGCTGTGTTCATTCAAGGCCACTCTAGACCGCGCTGGGCGGCGGGCACACTGGTCGCCAATCACAATAACGCACTGCCTGCAACACCTTCTCGTGCGATAAGTCTCTTGGTAAGCCAATCAGGATCCATTTCCGGTACTGATGAGAGTAGCAGTTTTGTGTAATCCGGATAGGGAGGCTCCAGAACCTCGCTCTTCATGCCCTGTTCTATTACTATACCCTTATGCATTACCACAATCTCATCGGCAATTGCCCGAACGGCAGCGATGTCGTGGGTTATAAAAATGTATGACAGACCCAACTGTTTCTGAAGACGAAGTAACAGCTTCAGGATCTCTTCCTGTACAAGCTGGTCGAGCGCTGAAGTTACCTCGTCACAAATGACTAGGTCTGGATCGGCTGCCAACGCTCGCGCGAGCGAAACCCGCTGCTTTTGACCACCCGATAGCTCCCCAGGCAGACGCTCCAAGTGATTTTCGTTCAGTTCGATCATTTCGATTAGATCGACAATTCGACGTTCCAGAGCACTTCCTTGCAAGCCTGAGTAGAATTGCAGTGGCCGTCCGATCAACTCGCGAACAGTATGCCGTGGATTTAGTGCCGTATCAGGTGATTGGTATACCATCTGAATCCGGCGCAACATCTCACGGTCGCGAGTCTCAAAGGTGGCAGGAAGTAGCTTTCCATTGAAATATATTTCGCCGCTGGTCGGCGGCAGAAGCCCTGTCATGACGCGTGCGATCGTCGACTTGCCAGAGCCTGATTCTCCCACAATCGCCACCGTTCGCCCGCGTGGAATCCGGAGAGACACTTGGTCAAGCACCCTGTGTCCGTCGTTGGAATAAGCCGCGCTGATACCCTGGACGCGGAGGATTGTGTCGTCGTTTGGCTCTTCGATTTTTCTGAGGTTTCGTACCGCCCAAAGCGAACGGGTGTAGTCCGCCCTCGGGCTATGCAGCATCTCACGGGTAGGCGCTTCCTCAACTGTTTCCCCATGACGTAGCACCATAATCCGGTGGGCCATTTGTGAGACCACCGCAAGATCATGGGTGATGTAGATTGCTGCGGTGTTGAATTTTTCTACAATGTCACGAATAGCTGCCAGCACTTCCACCTGAGTTGTAACATCAAGCGCGGTAGTTGGCTCGTCGAGAACGATGATGTCGGGGCGGCAGGACATGGCCAGAGCCATCATTATCCGCTGTAGTTGCCCCCCCGAAACCTGATGGGGATATCTTGAGCCGATGTTTTCGGGATTCGGGAGCTTGAGTAGTTTGTAGAGGATTTTGACATCGGCTTCTGCCTCCGCCCGTGATTTGAGATTGTTCCTGGTTGCAACTTCAATCGTCTGCTTGAGGAGCCGGTGGGCAGGATTAAAGGAGGCGGCAGCGCTTTGCGCAACATATGCAATCCGAACACCACGCAGGCTCCGTTTTTGCTTCTCGCTCGCTTCCAGTAGATCGATTCCATCGAACATCACCGTGCCGCCTGTAAATCGGCAGCCATTACGCACGTACCCCATGGCAGCAAGCCCGATGGTCGACTTTCCTGCTCCCGACTCCCCAATGATGCCAAGGACTTCTCCCCGCCGCAAAGTCAAATCGATGCCGTGCAAAATTGGCGACCAATTGTCATCGCTGTGGCCTTCAACCCGCAGGTTTCGCATCTCAAGCACCACTTGGCCCTTGGTGCGGAAATCTTTTGAAGAGTCAACGATCATTAGGAAGTCCACTTGTCCGATGAATTACCCAATCGACGACGTAGTTCACCGCGACAGTGAGTAGTGCAATGCAACCGGCGGGCAGCAGCGGCGTGATATCGCCATAACTGATCAACGCCGCGCTCTCCCGCACCATCGACCCCCAGTCGGCCGTAGGTGGTTGGATGCCTAGACCGAGAAAGGACAGTGCGGAAATTGTCAAGAAAACGAAGCAGAACCGAAGGCCGAACTCCGTTATGAGCGTCGGCAAGATGTTCGGCAGAATCTCGCGCGCAACTATCCACGTGAGCTTCTCCCCTCTGAGTCTCGCCGCTTCGACGAAATCCATCACGGCCACGTTCATCGCCACCGACCGCGTGAGCCTAAAGACGCGAGTGGAGTCAAGAACAGCTATGATAATGATGAGGTTCAACACTGACGAACCAAAAATCGAAAGTAGAACAAGGGCGAAAATCAAAGCTGGTATGGCAATTAGCGCATCGACCGCACGTGACAAAAGTTGATCTAGCCAACCCCGCAGCACTGACACGAGAATTCCGAGCGCGCCACCCACGAAAAAAGAGGCGAGGGTCGCGGCGAGCGCGATTCCCAGAGTATTTCTGGCCCCGTATATCATCCGCGTTAACACGTCTCTCCCGAGCTGATCGGTACCCAGCGGGAAGCTTGCAGACCATTGGTCATAAGGGAGCGCCGACACGATCTCCGATTCCCCATGCGGCGCAATCAAAGGTGCAAAAACCGCGGTCAAGCCATAAAGGGCTATTACCGCCATGCCGAACCAAGCCGACCACGGTGCCTTCTTCAGCTCCCGAGATGCGACCGATCTAAAGGACCGGCGCCTTCGCATCTTGGGATATTGTTGGGAGGTATCCTGGCGAACGCTCATTTTGGGTGTAAAAGCCTCGGATTGGTTGCGATCGCGATGATATCGGCCATCAGGTTCAATAAAATATAGGTTGAGGCAAAGATCAGCGCGGATGCTTGAACGACAGGGATATCGCGGGAACGCACAGCGTCGACTGTGGCTTGTCCTATGCCAGGATAAACAAAAACGACCTCAACGACCACAATACCCACCACTAGGTAAGCAAGATTGAAAGCTATCACGTTAGCGATGGGTGCCCAGGCATTTGGCAGCACGTGCCCTAGAATAATATGCGCTGGCGAAACGCCTTTGAGCTGCGCCATCTCTACATAAGGACTGCCTAGCAGACCTATGAGCGCGCTTCGCGTCATTCGCATCATGTGGGCTACAATCACCAGAGTAAGCGTGAGAACGGGGAGCACAACTCGCTTGAGGCTCTCGAAGAGGCCCATCTCAGCATCGATGTTGGCGAGGGAGTGAAAGATCGGGAATTTGACAGCTAGGAACAACATAAGAATATACGCAACGAAAAACTCCGGAAACGAGATAGCAGTCAAAGTAGCCGCATTAATAGCCCGGTCGAACCAACTGTCGCGGTAGAGGGCTGCCAATACTCCCAGCAACAGAGCGAGCGGCACCGCGATCACGGCCGTTATTCCACCCAGAAAAAGAGTATTGCGTAGCCGGGGGCCTATTATTTCTGCCACACTGCGTTGAACGCCTGCGCGCGAAGCAAAGGACAAACCAAAGTCGCCATGAATTACCCCGCCGATCCATTCTAGGTACCGCATACTAGCGGGCTTATCCAAGCCAATCTCCTTCTGAAAGGCCGCCACCGTCTCGGGTGTAGCTGATTGACCAAGAATAGATTTTGCAAAGTCACCCGGTAAGAACTCGACAGCCGAAAATATGATGAGCGAAACAACGACTAGCGTGATTAAGCCGAGGCCGAGACGCTGAAGTATGGTGCGGATAAGAGGATACATTCTTAATCCTACATTCTATTGTGCATGCTAAACTTTTCGTACATTGCTATCTCCATTCTTTTAGTGTAGGCATAATGGCAACGATCTACCGAGGTGACAATGCCAAAAATAGTTAATCATGAGAATCGACGCCATGATATAGCAGCTGCAGCTTGTCGGGCAATCGCTAAACATGGACTAGATGATGTAACTCTTGTACAGATCGCAAGGGAATCCGGACATACCACTGGCATGCTTGCGCATTATTTTCCTACAAAGTGGGATGTTATAATTGCTGCGCTCGAACTAATGCATGTCAGAATCGAGAAACGGCTTTCGCTACGGCTCAACTCCCAAGCCGGCGATATGGCTGATCTCATGCGAGACGTGCTGCCATTAGACGAGGAACGGCGGGCCGAGACTGCTGCATGGCTGACCTTCTGGGGCGCTGCCCTAAAGCGTCCCGATTTGCTGGAGATGTCCAACCAAACGCACCTCGACTGGCGCGCGCTGATTAGGCGTTGCCTTCTTGTCAGCACGCCTTCATCTGCGAATTGGGAAGAGCCAGCCATGACGCACGTTGTCTCTTCAATTGTGGTTTTCATGGACGGCATCTACGTAAAAGCATTGACGCGTGCGTCGGCATACCCGGAAAACGTGCAAGTTGAGCTCCTTACTACTCACATACATTCTTTGCTTAGATGGGCGGATGAACGATCATGTCAGTCTGCTTCCCATCTTGCGAATTCATCCTCGGCCACTTCTCGCAACCTGAAATCGGCACCCCAAAAGAGGGGTTGACGGACCGGTGCGTGGACGAACCTAGTAAGCGATTGGCCAAAACCGTTGGCCAATCGCGGTTTCAGCGGCGAGCCGACCGGCAGCGTCAATTGCTCGCCCACCAGCGCTCCGCAATTTTCATTCCATCGACGTCCCACCCAGGGATCAGATCGCCGTGCGCGACTTTCTTCGAGTGAGCCGAGACGTACCGCGGGAAGGCGAGCACAATTTGTCCGCCGTCATCATGGAGAAGTTGCTGCGCTTCGGCGTAAATCTCCGCACGCTTCTTATCATCGAGTTCGGAACGCCCTTCGACCAAAAGCTCGTTGAAGCGTGGGTTCTTCCAAAAAGTCTCGTTCTGGTTGGATTCTGCCGCATAGGCATAGGTAAGGAACCAGTCGACTGTAG
>NZ_RZSW01000373.1:0-6324 GCF_003997375.1 Mesorhizobium sp. M5C.F.Ca.IN.020.29.1.1
GACCAACGAGGATGTCATCGATCTTTATGACCGAGTGAAGATCGGTGCCCAGATCATTGTACGGCATTGATGGTTCGTCGCACCCTCCCCGAAAGCCCGCAAATGAGTGACCTGCCGTCGTGATATCTTTCAACATCAAGCAGCTCGAAACCTTTCTCCTGGTGGCCACCTTTGGAAGCTTTCGAAAGGCGGCGGAACGCCTGAACACCACGCAGCCGGCGGTGTCCACCCGAATTGCCGGTTTGGAGGAAGCGCTTGGTGCCAAGCTGTTCGAGCGGCAGAGCAGCACGGTCAGGCTAACCGCCGAGGGACAACGGCTGCTACCACCTGCCCAACGAGTTCTGCGCGTAGCAGAGCGGCTGCAACTGATGGCCAGCTCTCTTTCAGAGACTTCAGATACGACGAGGGTGTTGAGGCTTGGGGTTGCCGAAACGATCGTGCACACTTGGCTGCCGGATTTCCTCAAGGCGCTGAAAGCAAATTATCCGCTTGTCGAGACCGATATCGTCGTCGATGCAACGACGACCCTTCGCAACGAACTCATGTCACACCGGCTCGATCTTGCGGTGCTGATGGGCCCTGTCTTGGAGTACAGCATCGAGAATATCGATATGCCGTCGTTTCCTCTTGTTTGGGTCTGCTCGCCGCAATTGGAATTGCCCAATCGACGCAAGGTGACGCTCAACGACCTGATGCAGTTTCCAATCATCAGCTACGCGCGCACCACGCGACCCTATAGCGAACTTTACCGCAAGCTCACCGGCGAATTCGAAGAAACGCCGCGCATCTTTCCGGCCAATTCCCTGGCCGCTTCCATCAAGATGACGCTCAACGGAATTGGAATAGCCTCGCTGCCTGAGGGAGTCGTCCAAGACTATATCGCAAGCGGTAAACTGCGCGTCGTCGAATGCGAATGGCACCCGTCCGACCTGCAGTTTACCGCCTCCTACTCCTCCGAACCATCCAATCCGATTGCGGAGCGGGCGGCAAAGCTGGCCGCCTGTGTTGCGCATGCATATGCTGCGAGAACCGATAAGCTTAGGCCCGCGGTTTCTCAGCCGACGAAAGTGGCCGGCAGGTAGATGCGGTCGCCTGAGAAGATCACATCCGGGCTCAGGATATGATCCATATTGAGCACCACCGTCTCCGCCACATCCGCAGAATGGGTCTTGGCGATCAGGCGAATGCTGTCGCCATTCTGGACTTCGACCCACTGGTAGCCGTCTTTCTCCAACGTTGGATTCGTGCGGCCCTCAGGATTGCTGCTGCCCTCGGGATGAGCCTCGACATGATCGCCGGAAACCCAGCCGCTATGGATGTCGCCGTCCGGCCCAAAACCTTCGACGGGTATCCAGCTCTCTCCTGACTGATCGGTCGAAGGCTTTGCGGTCTGCTCGACGAATGTCCCGGGTTGCAGAACCGTCGCTACAGTCGAATCCTCGTCAGGCTGGGCCCGCAAATTCAGACCGTCATCGGCGACCACGACAAGTTGCGGGAAATCCTCCGGCGGGGTTTGCGGCTCATCCGGGACATCCGAAGGATCATCGGGTTGCTGGGACGATGCATCGCCATCCGGTTTTTTCGGATCGGGTGGAGGAGACGTCTTCGCGCCCTCCCAAGGCTCTGCGAGCAGGGCGTCCAGTGAAAAAAGAAGCATCCCAACGCCGAAGGTGATGCCCAGAGTCCACCGGTCCCATGCAGCCCATTTCTTGTCGGACTTTTCCGCCGCCGCGATATCAGCATCGGTTCGCGGTACTGAACGGCGATTCATCCGGTCCGTCCTTATAGCCGACGCCCAGAATTCCGCGCAGCCGAAGGTGAACATGGTGCCGGCGACTGTGGCGATCGGCGCCGGCCAGGAGTGCACCGTATAGAAGGCGCAGCCAAGCACATAGCCGGGTCCAGCCAGATATTCGGCCAGGTTTCGGATCACCGGTCTGCCGGTGAACGACTGCAGCATCGACTTCGTGCCATAGACGATGTTGCCGAGCGTGAACGTGCTGTTGACGACAAGATCCTTACCTTGGATCATCCCGGTCGCGGCACCTGGCGCTGCGGCAATGAATGTGGCTCCGCCGAGCGCGTTGAGGAATCGCCCGAACGGCTTGTGACTTGCGGTTGCGTTGGGGAAGAGCGCCTGCGCACCGAAAACGACGCCTCGCACGCCAAATGCCACCGCTCCGGCGGTGGCGGTCCAGGTTGGCGGCAGCGAACTCCACAACACGACGGAGGTGGTCGACATGCCGCCAAAGGTGGCGAGTGCCTGAGTGTTTTCCCGCGTCCTGGCATGGCTGAGGGCCAGATCAACGCTGGTGGCCTGATCCGGCGTCATCGCCTTTTTATGGGTCGCCCGATAAGTGGTCAGCTGCAGCACGGAGAGGGCGTTCGTCTGATCCCCACTCATCCACTCGAACTGCTCAAGCGTGAACTTGCGGAACTGGCCGGGGCTCATTTCCCCGAACTGTTTTGGTGTCACCGCTTCGATCTGCGGCTGGGTCAGTTCTTCGGTGTGGTGGATCGTGAAGGCACCCCAATGATCGCGGTTCAGCACCGGAATCTGCTTCTCGCTCAGCCACGGCACCTGCTTGGGATCGAGCTTCGCCACGTCCACGGAATCGACCATGGTTTCGGGGATCGCCGGAACCTGGGGCTCGGTGAGGTTCTTCAGCAATCCGGCCTCGCCCAGATCCTTGAATTGCTGTGACGTGAACTTCGCGACCTGGCCGGGCTTGAACCATGGAACCTGGCGCGCTTCCAACTTCGACACGTCAACGAGCTCGATCTTGTCTCCTTTTATCACCCGCAACTGTGGTTTCGTCAGGTGAGGCGTCAAACCGGCTTTGCCGACATCCCGGAACTGCTGGTCGGTCACATTCCGGAAATGGCCCTCGGTCAGCCAAGGAATCTGTTTCCCGTCGAGGCCCGCGATGTTGACCTGACCTATCTTTGCCTTCGGGATGCCGCGCAGTTGGCTCTTGGTCAGATAGGGCAGCAAGCCGGCCTGATCCATGTCGCGGAACTGCTGTTCCGTCAGCTTGGCCACCTGCTCGCGCTTAAGCCAGGGAATCTGGGTCGGCTGGAAATCGCCCATGACGAGATCTGGCACCTGGTCAAGCGGGGTCGCTCTGACGCCATCTCGGGTGAGCGGTCCGTTGTTCGGAGCGGATTGGCCCTTGTTTGCTGGTGCGGGACGGCGAGTTTCAGCCGGGAGATGGGAACCCGTGGACGCGTAGTGGTCGTATCGCTCATCAGCGTACCGGCCATAAAACTCCCCGTACGTTCCGTCCGCAGCGCTCGGCTGCTTGTCCGTGAATAGCGTCGCCATTTCCTCGACGGCTTGCGATCGACCAATCTCGCCAGCCTTGAACCGGGCGAATATATCGGCCTGGGCCGAATTCCACTCGGCGCCGAGGATAGCAGCAGGCTTGCCGCTGTTAACCGCAAGCTCGTCGGCAGCAGCATATTGAACAAATGTGGCTTCGCCCTCGACGTTCAAATAGGCTGAGACCACGGCATCCTTATATGCCTGCCGATCTGGAAAATTGTCGGGATGAAGCTCGATTTTAGCGTCCGCAACGTGGGACAACTCATGGCCGAGCATGTCGACGAATTCGGCAAGTACGATATCGCTGTCCGCATCGGCTGCGCGGAATGTCTCAGCATCGACAAAGACTACTCCCACGTCGCGGACGTATTGGGATCCAGTCGCCGTCAGATCGTCGCCGGAGTTGGCGTCGAAAATCCGGAGGTCGTGCCGCGCCGGGTTGACGATGCGTACGCCTTTCGCGTGAGCGCCGCGCAGGAGTTCCATCAGCGTCGGCGACCGGCTGAGCTGATCTGTAAGATTGGCCTTGGTGACTTCCGGCATGCCGAGGTTCTGATGGAGCATGTCGTCGAGCAGGCTCGCCGCCTCCTGGCGGTTGGCCGCGATTTCGGCCTGCGTCAGCGGCTTGGCGAATGACCGGCCCAATGACCCATCTGCTGCAAAATCCTGCCCATTCCGCACCGGCCTTGGCGCCGGACTGCGGGGAGCGATCGGGCCCTCGCCAGCCGGCGGCAAGCCGTTTGCCGGCGGCGAATTGTGCAGCTCGAGCAGCCGGTTGAGGTAGTGGGCCTGCGTGGGCGTCAGTTCGCCGCGGGCCTGCTGATCCAGCTGTTGCCGCAATGCTTTCCATGCTGGCTTGCCCATCCAGTCGGGCCGTCCGCCGGTGGTGGCGAGTTGGTCCGGATATGGCGCCACGCCCAATTCCGGGAACACATCCAACACGCGCTGACCAGCGAACTTTAAATAGCCGTGCGGCGATGCAGCAACCTCGGCGAGATAGGCGTGGAGATGCTGCAGGACGTCCGGCGTCAGCCGCCCATCCGAAATCTCCAGCGCGGAGAAAACCTTTTGCGCGCCTTCGGAGGATCCGGGGTGCGCGCGGGCGGTACGGGTATGCGGCACCAGGTCCTTCCTCACCGTGCCGAGTTCTACCGTCGTTACCGGCCATTGCCCAAAGTTCACGGCGAGACCGGCGCCGTGGTCCGTGCGATCCAGGCGGTTGAGCGGCCCGGCGCCCGTCTCGCGCGGAACGCCCTCGAAGGCAGGGCTACCGCGCCAGGGTTCCTTGCCGCCTCCGAAGGGCGGAATGACGTTGTAGTTCCGGTAGAGGAGACGATCCTCGAAACCGGGCACCTTGCCTTCGGAGCTATAGTGGCTGGCACCACCTCTCGCAGCTTCTTCCCAGAAGGAGGCTGCCCTTTGGCTCAGCGGGCCAGGCTCCCTGTGCGTATATCCCGGCCGGCCGCCTTCGCCACCGAGATAGAGCAGCGTGCGTTTGACGTAGGCCCCACTCACAGAGAAGCCAAAGATGGATATGGAAACGCCAGGGGCGTTTTCTTTCTGGAACGTGTTCTTCGACAGCATCGGCGCCGATGCGACCCACTGGGCGGAGGGAGCCGCCGCATCGTCATAAGCGAAATTCGGCCGGAATCCATTGGCGAAGAGTTTATGGCCTTTTGCGTCATTGGGGTGGACGGGAAGAAGAAAGCCAGTGCCGTCCGGACCGTTGTTCTTCAGGCTGAGTTCTCCATAGACCTGCCGGCTGGGCAGCGGCACCTTAATGCCGAGCATCGATCCGCCGAGGCCAACTGTATTGGTGGCCATATCGTTCAGAACGGGTCCACCCAAGACATTGGCTTCGTGTTCCTGCAGGAACCAGGAAACGGTCGCGCGGTCGGACCGCCAGACCCCTTGTGCATCCGTGAAGAATGTCGGGACGCGCCACGAACTCGCCTTGTCGACATCCAGCAACCGCTCCAGCAGGACAGGCACCTCGCTGTTGATTTCGGTCCCGGCCTTGGGCTTGCTTGAGGGCAGCGCGTTCTCCAAGGCGCGGGCGAGCGATTGGACCGCGGGGTCCGCGGACTTCTGCTGGTTGGCGGCGTAACCGCGCATCTCTCGCCAAAGATACGGTGTCCAGGTCTCGTGGCCGGACAGAACCTTCGCATTGTAGCGGCCTTCCGGCGAAAGCTTGCCGGCGGGTTTGAACGAGGACTCCGGCTGAAGCTTCGGACCGTAGACCCAAGTGCTGCCGCTGTCGGCCTCCAGGACTTGCATGAGCGCATCCTGCTGCGCGGCGGTCACGGCCTTCCCGGGCTTCGTGGCGCGCCCCTTGAAAAACGGCGAGGCGGCATTTGCCGCGGCGGCAAGGTTCGGATCGGTGGAGCCTGACGCAGCCTTGAGGTAATCGCCGACGATGCCACGGCCGGCGTCGGTCCAGCCGGCTTCTCCTGGCAGCGCCCCGGCGGTAAGGAACTGCTCGCCGCGCGGCAGCCTGCCGTCCGACGACAGGCCGAGTTGATCGATCACTTCTCCTGGCGACAGATGCGGCAGCTTGCCCTGAGCGCTGAACACGTGGAGGGTCGTCAAGCCGTTCATCGAAAGCTGGCCGACCGGCTTGGAGCCGGTGAACGGACTGTTCCGATCGGCGTTGAGCATTTCGCCAAGCGCATGATGCTGAGCCTGCGTCATTGCCGTGCCGGACTGAGGCAAGCCCCTGCCCCCGAGTTGCACTCTGGTCATGGTCACCGCATCGCGGACGCCAGGATCGCTGGAACCTTCGAGGGAATGGAGGTAGTCGCCGACGAGTTCCACCTGCTCGGGCATCCAGGTCGGCGCGGGCGTCGCCGCATGGTCGGGAAGCGCCGGCAAGGTCGCGGCCAGGGTCTCGCCGAGCGCCGAGCGATGGCTGACTTCCGGATTCTCGGCAGGATCGAACGTATGGACTTCCCGTGCCGGCGTGTTGACCCTGAGCTGGCCGTTCGGTGTGGTTATGGACC
>NZ_RZSW01000374.1:0-6321 GCF_003997375.1 Mesorhizobium sp. M5C.F.Ca.IN.020.29.1.1
CTGTCAGATGGTGCGGCTGACGCCGCTCGACGCCGAGAGCCTGATGACGGTTCTGGAGAGCGTCGAACCACCGCCGCCGGACGATCCCGCGGCGCGCGCGGCACTGGCCAAGCGGGCAGGGGGCAGCGCGCGCACCGCAATCCTGTTGACGCAGTATGGCGGGCTGGAAATCGCCGAGACGCTCGACGCCTTGGCGACAGCAAGAAAGAGCGATGTTGCCGGTGCCTATCGCCTCGCGGAAGCGGTCGCCGGTCGCGACCAGGCGATCCAGTTCGATATCTTCAATCGCCGTGCGCTCGACCTGCTCTCGACCGGGGCAAGCCAGGCCGCGCTGGCGGGCGATCTGGCGCGGGCGAAAACGCTGTCGGATACTTGGCACGAGGCTTTGAACGCTATATCTGAAACCGACACCTACAATCTCGACAAAAAGCAGCACGCCTTGACCATGATCGACCGCTTGAATTCTGCAATGCGAATGTGACGGCCCATCGGGATGGCAATCGCCGTTTCGATGCGATATCTCACCGGCATCTTTCATTCAGACATTCATGACGGCTCATCCATGGCACGCGATAAATACTACCTCACGACGCCGATTTTTTATCCGAACGGCAAGCCGCATATCGGTCATGCCTACAATGTCATCGCCAGCGACACGCTTGCCCGCTTCCAGCGGCTCGACGGCAAGGACGTCTTCTTCGTCTCGGGGACCGACGAGCACGGCTTGAAGATGCAGCAAACGGCGGACGCTGAAAGCCTGACGCCGAAAGCGCTTGCCGATCGCAATTCGGCGATCTTCCGCTCGATGCTCGAAGCGACCGGCTGTTCTAACGACGTTTTCATCCGCACCACCGAGGAGCGCCACTACAAGGCCTGCCAGGCGATCTGGACGCGCATGGCGGAGAATGGCGACATCTACCTCGACCGCTATAGCGGCTGGTATTCGGTGCGGCAGGAAGCCTATTTCGACGAGGCCGAAACCAAGGTCGGCGACGACGGCATACGCCGCGAACCGCTCGGCTCGCCCGTCGAATGGACCGAGGAAGAGAGCTATTTTTTCCGCCTTTCCGCGTATCAGGACAGGCTGCTCGCGCTCTATGAGAGCAGCCCCGAATTCATCGGTCCGCCGGAGCGGCGCAACGAAATCGTCAGCTTCGTCAAATCCGGGCTGAAGGATCTGTCGATCTCGCGCACCACGTTCAAATGGGGCGTGCCGGTGCCGGGCGACGACAAGCATGTGATGTATGTCTGGGTCGACGCACTGACCAACTACATCACGGCTGCCGGTTATCCGGATACGGCCAATGACAGATGGTCCTTCTGGCCGGCGAACGTCCACGTCATCGGCAAGGACATCGTCCGCTTCCACGCCGTCTACTGGCCGGCCTTCCTGCTGTCGGCAGGAATCGAACTGCCGAAGCGCGTGTTCGCGCATGGCTTTTTGTTCAACCGCGGCGAGAAAATGTCGAAGTCGGTCGGCAATGTCGTCGATCCGTTCGCGATGATCGAGCATTACGGCCTCGATCAGGTGCGCTATTTCTTCATGCGCGAAGTGCCGTTCGGCCAGGACGGCAGCTACAGCCACGAGGCCATCGTCAACCGCACCAATGCCGACCTCGCCAACGATCTCGGCAATCTGGCGCAGCGCTCGCTGTCAATGATCGCCAAGAACTGCGGCGGCATGGTGCCGAAGCGCGGTGAACCGAACGATGCCGACAAGGCGATCCTCGACCAGGCAAGTGCTGCCCTTGTCACCGCGCGCAGGACGATGGCCGAACAGGGCATCCATCTGGCGCTGGCGGCGATCTTTGGCGTGGTGGCCGAAGCCAACCGCTATTTCGCGGGGCAGGAGCCGTGGGCGCTGAAGAAGACCGATCCCGCGCGCATGGAAACGGTGCTGTGGACGACAGCCGAGGTGATCCGGCGTATCGCGATCCTTTGCCAGCCCGTCGTCCCGACCTCGGCGGCAAAGCTCCTCGACCTGCTGGCGGTGCCGGCGGACAGCCGCGATTTCGCGCATGTCGCCGAGGGTCACGCGCTGGTTTCAGGTACGGCTCTGCCGGCGCCGGAACCGGTGTTTCCACGCTATGTCGAGCAGACGGATGCAAGCGTCTGATGTTGGTCGACAGTCACTGCCATCTCGACTTTCCGGATTTCGCAGAGGAGCGGGCGGCCATCCTCGCGCGCGCTTTAGCCGCCGGAATCGGTCGTATGGTGACGATCTCGACGCGTGTGAAGCGGTTCCAACAAGTACTTGAGATCGCTGAATCTTTCGACGAAGTGTATTGCTCGGTCGGCACCCATCCGCACAACGCCGCCGAAGAGCTTGATGTGACTGTCGAGGATCTTGTCCGGCTATCCGCTCATCGCAAAGTGGTGGCGATCGGCGAGGCCGGGCTCGATTACTTTTACGATCATGCGCCGCGCGTTGCCCAGGCGCAGGGTTTTCGAACCCATATCGCCGCCGCGCGCGAGACGGGCATGCCGCTGGTCATCCATTCGCGCGACGCCGACAGCGACATGGCTGATATCCTCGAGGATGAAACAGGGAAGGGCGCCTTCCCCTTCATCCTGCACTGTTTTTCGTCCGGGCGCAGGCTGGCCGAAGTCGGCGTGGCGCTGGGCGGCTACGTTTCCTTTTCCGGCATCCTGACTTTCAAGAATTCGGCCGAGCTGCGCGCCATCGCCGCCGATGTGCCACGTGACCGCCTGCTGGTCGAAACCGACGCGCCATACCTCGCGCCGATACCCTTTCGCGGCAAGCGCAACGAGCCTGCCTATGTCGCGCATACAGCCAAGGTGCTGGCCGAAACGATCGGCGTCAGCGAGGCCGAGATCGCTGACGTCACCACGGACAATTTCTTCCGGCTGTTCAGTAAGATGCCGCGCCCAAGCGCGCTGAGCACCTGACGCATGAGCGACCGGCTGCGCCTCACCATTCTCGGCTGCGGCTCATCGCCGGGCACGCCCCGCATTACTGGCGACTGGGGCAATTGCGATCCGGCCAATTCGAGGAACCGGCGCATGCGCACCGCAGCGCTCGTCGAGCGGATCGCGGCAAACGGCGACAAGACCACCGTCGTCATCGACACCGGGCCGGATTTCCGCGAGCAGATGCTGCTGGCAGCGGTCAGGCGCATCGATGCGGTCGTCTATACGCATCCGCATGCCGACCATATCCACGGCATCGACGATTTGCGCGGCTTCGTGCTCGAGCAGCGTCATCTGATCGATATCCACGCCGACCAGCCCACCATGCTGCGGTTACGGGAAGCGTTCGGCTATTGTTTCGAAACACCGCTAGGCAGTTCCTACCCGCCCATCGTCGAGCCCCATATCATCGACCACGCCAGGCCGGTGGTGATCGAAGGCGAGGGGGGTGCCCTCACCCTCGAGCCGCTGCCGCAAATCCATGGCGACATCATATCGCTTGGTTTTCGTATCGGCGGGCTCGCCTATTGCCCCGATATCAGCGATTTCCCCGACGCTACGGCCGAACGGCTGCGCGGTCTGGACATGCTGATCATCGACGCGCTGCAATACAGGACGCATCCGAGCCATCTTTCGCTCGGCCAAGCACTCGACTGGATCGAAAAACTTGCGCCGAAAAAGGCCGTGTTGACGCATATGCATGTGCCGCTCGACTACGCCACGGTGATGGCGGAGACGCCGGCCGATGTCGAGCCAGCCTATGATGGTATGATGATCGAAATCAATTTTGAATCAGCAGGATAGGTTCGGTTCTTCATGGCTGGCAGCATCGATCGCGTGACCAAGGCAGCAGCCGATGCCGGCCTCGACATCGAAATCAGACGCATGGGCGCCTCACACGCACCGCCGAGGAAGCCGCCGCGCAATGCGGCTGCACCGTTGCACAGATTGTCAAATCGTTGGTTTTCCAAGGACAAGCTAGCGGAAAGCTGTTTCTCTTCCTGGTTTCCGGCTCCAATCAGCTGGATCTAGCCAAGGCTGCCGCACTGACCGGCGAGCCGCTGGAGCGCGCCGACCCACGGCAGATCCGCGACGAAACC
Source organism: Mesorhizobium sp. M5C.F.Ca.IN.020.29.1.1 (assembly GCF_003997375.1). Lineage (NCBI taxonomy): Bacteria > Pseudomonadati > Pseudomonadota > Alphaproteobacteria > Hyphomicrobiales > Phyllobacteriaceae > Mesorhizobium > Mesorhizobium sp. M5C.F.Ca.IN.020.29.1.1. The sequence continues at coordinate 4,032 of NZ_RZSW01000374.1, forward strand.
GGCTTTGCCATTGGCGGCGTAGCGCCGATCGGCCACCTGATCGCGATCCCGGCGTTCGCCGACAAAACGCTGCTCGATTTCGACCGGGTATGGGCAGCGGCCGGCGCGCACGACGCGGTGTTCGCCGCCGAGCCACATGCAATGGTCAAAGCAGCGCAAGCCGTCGTAGCGACCCTGGCAGCCTGACTCGAACGTGCCGGACCCTATTCGGCGGCGATGGCGGTGGGGGCGGTTGGCAGCATGATGTCGGGCGCAGCCGGCGCAAACAGCATCTTTACGACGCTTCGGAAGGCGAGGATCTGGCGTCCGAGGACACGGGGATCGCCGAGCCCCCGCGACATGATGATGCCGCCATCGATCACACAGGAGAACATGATGGCCACGTCGTCGAGATCCATGCCTTTGCGGGCAGGATAAACGGTCGCGATCTCGTTCAGCGCATCGCGAAAACGCCCGTTCCAGGAACGTACGGCGTCGGCGGCGATGTCGCGAACGTTGCGGTCGAAGAGGCGCTCCTGATAGGTGAACGTCGCGATCAGGCAGCCGGGGTGGCCGTTCGGCAGGTCGCCCATCAGCTCGGCAAGCAGCTTGAGCGTGATCAGGAACGACTGCAACGGATCATCGGACAATTGCCGGCCGCGGTGAAACACCTCATCGAAGATGCGGTCATTCTCCTCGACGTAGCGCAGCATCAAGGCGCGGGCGAGTTCGTTCTTGTCCTTGAAATGATAGAAGAAGCCGCTCTTGGTGATGCCGGCTTCGGCGATCACCTCCTCGATGGAAGTCGCGCCGAACCCCTTGGCGAGCACCGAGGCCTCGGCGATCTCCAGAATGCGTTCGCGCGTTTCCGCACCCTTGCGCATGACCGAATGCCCTCAAATCAACTGTACCGGCGGTTTGGTTTTCACACCCGCCAACATCGGCACCGATAGCAATACGACCGACCCAGCGCAGCTATCCATCTGTAGTTGCTGCGGTTTCCGCTTCGGTGGAGTACCGGACCACAAGCCTTCTACCGCACCGACGGCACGTGCTGCTAAAACTTGCCTATTCCGAACCGGCCGCCACCAGGGCGGCACGGTGTTATCTTACCACTGGAGACACACATGGCCAAGTACCGCCAGAATCTGCCGCAACTCGCCAACAGAACATTCCTGAGCGATGGCGGCATGGAAACGACTCTCATCTTTCACGAAGGCCTCGACCTTCCGCACTTTGCTTCCTTCACGCTGATGGCAACGCCTGAAGGCCGGCAGAAGCTCAAGGAATATTACGTCCGTTATCTGACCATTGCGCGCAGGAGTGGGACCGGCTTCATCCTCGACACGCCGACGTGGCGAGCCAATCCCGATTGGGGAACCTTGCTCGGCTACGGGCCGGAAGCGCTACGCGCCGTCAACGAGGCCTCGATCGAGCTTCTTCTCGACCTGCGCGAGGAGTTCGAGACCGCCGAAACGCCCTGCGTCATCAGCGGCGCGATCGGACCGCGCGGCGACGGCTACAAAGCCGGCAAGATGGATGCCATCGAGGCGGAAGCCTATCACGCGGTGCAAATTGAGAGTTTCGCGCGGACCGAAGCCGATATGGTGTCGGCCTACACGCTCACCAATTTCGAAGAGGCAATCGGCGTGGCGCGGGCGGCCAAAGCGCATGCCATGCCCTGCATGATCTCGTTCACCGTGGAGACGGACGGGAAGCTGGTGACCGGCATGGCGCTCGGCGAGGCGATCGACAGGGTCGACGACGCGACGGATGGTGCGCCGGCCTACTATATGATCAACTGCGCCCATCCGACGCATTTCATGCAGGCGCTGAAAAAGGGCGAGCGCTGGGTCGATCGCGTCTATGGCGTAAAGGCGAATGCTTCGGCCAAAAGCCATGCCGAACTGGACGAATCGGAAACGCTCGACCCGGGCGATCCGGACGATCTCGGGCGGCGCTACAGCAGGCTGACAGCTTCGTTTCCGACGATGCGCATCCTGGGCGGCTGCTGCGGCACCGACCACCGGCACATCGCGGCGATCTGCGGGGCCTGCGTGCCGCAAGCGGCGTAGGAACCTGTGTGCGTCCTAGGAGACACAACGCTACCAGCCGCAGTTCCGCTTAGGGAACAAGGAACTGCGGTTGGGCCGAAAGCACGCAATCAAAACCGCATCCCAGTTCCATAATCTATCTTATGCGACTATCTTGAGTACTCGAAGGTAAGCGAACCCCAACCGAAACCGAAAGGAAAATGGGGTCGTGAAGAATGTCCTACTTCGAACCATCGTCGTTCCGCTCGCCTCGCGCG
>NZ_RZSW01000375.1:0-6302 GCF_003997375.1 Mesorhizobium sp. M5C.F.Ca.IN.020.29.1.1
CTGCATTTGCTGCCTGGTGTAAGCGCCGAGTTGGCCGATTTGCAGGAACTTGGCCTGGCTCCCGACTTCTGGTGGATGTACCCGGACGCCTACACAGCGAGTTGGCTATGGGTTGCCTTACCTCATAGCGAGACGACGTTCTGGATCCTTGGCAGCACCGGTTGCGCAATGATCGTCTTGGCGGCTTGCTCGCTCGCTATGGAAGCGCTCCCGCTTCTGCGAAAGCTGGTCTCGCCAATAATCGCGGTCGGCTCGATGCCTTTGACGGCCTATCTCCTGCACTTTCAGGGCATCTACCTGCTCGGAGAACCTTGCTCGCTGTCCGCGCTCCTTGGCTTTATCGTGGTTGTAAGCGCTTTTGCGGTGCTTTGGCTGCGCTTCTTCCAGCGAGGACCGATGGAAGCGCTGGTGGGTAGGATCGCAAATCTGGCGCGTCACATCCCCTGAGCCCCACGTCGCCCCGACCTCCGGATCGCAGTGACGCTCGCCAAAGAAAGCGCCTGACCGAGGTCCGACATAGCTGATACTACAATGTCGCGCTTCGTCGGTATCATCCTGGGTGCCACCGCCGAGCCTTGCGACCATTGCCGTTCGCGCGGCTTTTGAGGACACGAAATCCGAGTACTCTGGCGGCGATGTGTTTGATTTCATCGCCATAAAGTCCCTTACTTTCCGTCCGAACGCAGACCTGTCGATCTCCACGATGGGAGGCTGTGAAACTAGCGAGTACGGCCGTGCCGACGCTGAAGACGAACTCGCATTGAGATCAGGCTGCGCCATGTGCGCAAGTGCTTGCCAAAGCCGTCGCTGTCCTTTGACCGCACCCGCGTCATTAGCTTGGCTGAGCTTGCGAATGAGCCACCGATCCGATCCGTACATGGCATTCGTTCCCTTCTTTGGCGGAAGTCTTTCGACATGAGTTTGACCTTACTAGATCGCTCTCGAGGAGAGGTACTCGAACGAGCTGACAGTGAGCTAAGGCGCCGTAAGTTCGTTCCGGGGGCGACGCGCATTTTGCGTGCGCTTTTTCCCTCAGGGCCGTCGAATTCCTTGGTCTTCAGCACTCGCGGCACATCGCGGGTTGGAAAACTTTCGGGTGATGCAGGCGTGGTGTCGGGAATGCCGCCCTCTCAGCGACTACGCACGTTGATGGTGGCGGGTGGCCGGCCCGGCGTTTCTCGGGGCGGGATTTCCAATCGAGACCAGAACAAGTCGACGCTCCAAGAACGGCGCCCGGTCACCCATCAGCTGCCAAGCGCGATCCGAGCTCGCCCGGGATGCGTAACCTGACCAACTCCGCCCGGCCCGCTCCCTGTAGACTCAGCGCTGAGCTGAAGGCCTCTCCCGTCAGGAGGTCAGGTTTGCGCGTTTCGGGCCGAGTAGGAACACTGTGAGGGCGGCGAGGAACGTGGCACCCGCGCTGTAGGCAAGGACACTCGTGACGCCGGCATTTTTCACAAGCAGTCCGCCAAAAATCGCGCCGGCTGCGATGGCAACCTGGAACGTTGAGGTCATTAGCACACCGGCGCTTTCGGCCTGCTCGGGAACAGCGCGCAGCACCGTCCACGTCTGTAGCCCCACCGGTACCGCGCCGAAGGCAAAGCTCCATATGACAATCGCAATCGCCCAGGCCCAGGCCGATGGTCCCAGCATCAGCAACGAGATAGCGGCTATCGCCATGAGCAGGGATGGCAGGGCCGCGACTGCCTTGAGGCTGTGTGGGGCCAGGAATGCGCCGGCTAAATTGCCGAAGAAGCCGCCTATGCCAGAAACGAGCAACAGTAGCGAGATCATCTCGATATTCAACGCGGGAACCTTCTCGAGGAAGGCCCGGATATAGGTGAAGCTGGCGAAGTGCCCAGAAGCGACCAGGACTATGACTAAAAGGGCGACCTTGATGGTCGGCTTTTTGGCCACATCTAGCAGACTTCGGCATCCAGCCATTTCAACCGGAGGCAGCGTCGGCATCGTTACGAGTTGCACCAGCAGTGTAATGGCATTGACGACCGCAGTGATCATGAAGGGCGCTCGCCATCCCCAGATGTCGCCGACATAGGCGCCGATTGGAGGCGCGCATACGACAGCGACCGAAACGCCGGTGAGGATGATTGACATGGCGCGCGGCAGAAGGTGATTTGGAACGAGCCGCATCGCCAGCGATGCCGAAATCGACCAGAAGCCTCCGAGCGCAATGCCGAGCACGACACGTGCCGCCAGGAAGACCGGAAGCGACCACGCGACTTCCGCCAGAAGGTTGGACAGGATCTGAAGCAGCATCATCGCACACAGGACGATCCTGCGGTCCAGGCGCTTTGTGATGATGGCCATCGTCGGCGCCGAGATCGCCGCAGCAATCGCCGTCGCTGTCATCGTCTGTCCAGCGGCGCCCTCTGTGATACCGAGATCATGCGCGAGCGGCGTCAGCACGCTGGCAGGCAGAAACTCTGCCGTCACCAGCCCGAAGGTGCCCAAGGCAAGCGAAATGACCGCACCCCATGCGGGACGAGACCGTTGATCCGGCTTTTCTGGGTCGTGCTGAACAGCACCCATGAAGCCTGTCGCGGATCCGGTCATGAATAAGCCCCGCCAGTTTGGGCGCCCTGCAACATGGGTTGGCTGCGTTGACCCGCGTTAAAGACAGAGGGGCCGCCGTTGCCGGCGGCGTTGCACGAAGGGAATGTTCATCGCTGCCCGACACGTTGTAATAGTGCGGCGTGCAACATTGGTGCCGGTTACTCCGAGCCGGATGAGGATGTCATCGTCGGAGGCATCCCATCAGGCTAATCCATCCGACTTCGCCGGTCGGTCTCGAACCAGGCACGCGCAAAGCAGCTACCGAGCACCGACGTCTGATGTACGGCGGCGGGAACAGGCAGGGTGTCCTCAAACGCCTCTGCGGCAAAGCGGCGGGAGGTCAGGGTCGCCCCACTCCCCTCGTTCAGGTCACCCGCACCTTAGCCTGGGTCGTGTCGGCGAGAACCCGCTCCAGCCATTCCAATGCGACGCGCGCCCTCCAGGGCGGGATCGGCTCCGCAAAGTCGTTCGTTGATGAGGGCGCTATATTCAGCGTCCTACCGTGGAAGACGCCGCAAATCGATCGCTGGCCAGAGTAGTGTCGTGGATCCTTTGGAGCAGGGCTACTTCTCGCAAATGACCGATAGCGTTGCTAAGGCGCTGGGGCTGCGAGGCACCGCGGCCGTAGCCGGAGCACACCAGCTCCGCGAGCCATTGCTCAACCCGAAATAGTGCCGACAGCGGATGTGAAGGGTAACCGACTCCTCAATTAGCGCCCATGCAAATAGCGGCACATTCTTTCGACGCCGTTCGGTGGCGGCCCGTGTTTAATCTACCGCTCAGATGGATACCAGCTGCTGCACGGACTGCAGGGCCGATTCCCCTGTAGCCGTTTCCCTACCAAGTCGCCTCGGCGCTGCCCCATTAGTCAGCCGTAGCGGCCTCGAGGATCGCTATCCGACGCTTTGTGTCGGGCATTGTCGGGTCCGCTACACGGCTTGTTCCGACAATCACCTATTCTGGCAGCAAGCACTTGTTAGAGCTCAAGCTAACTCGCGGAAGAGAAAAGACAAAAATTCTTGTTGGCTATCAATCGGTCAAGTTGGCACGGGTCTTGAGACCCTTCGGTGTGAGGCGGCAAGAGCTGCCCATCGGCATTCATGTCGCGGGCAGCCGTGACGGATGGAACGAAGGAAGGAAAGCTATAATGTCAGGTCTGCGTCAGATCGCCTTTTACGGCAAGGGCGGCATCGGCAAGTCCACCACCTCCCAAAATACGCTCGCCGCCCTTGTCGACCTCGGGCAGAGAATCCTCATCGTCGGCTGCGACCCCAAAGCCGACTCCACCCGCCTGATCCTGAACTCGAAGGCTCAGGATACGGTCCTGCATCTCGCGGCACAGGAAGGTTCGGTCGAAGACCTCGAGCTCCAGGACGTGCTCAAGGTTGGCTATAGAGGCATCAAATGCGTGGAATCCGGCGGCCCGGAGCCGGGTGTTGGCTGCGCCGGTCGCGGCGTTATCACCTCGATCAACTTCCTTGAGGAGAACGGCGCCTATGACGATGTCGACTATGTCTCCTACGACGTGCTCGGGGACGTGGTGTGCGGCGGTTTCGCGATGCCGATCCGCGAGGGCAAGGCGCAGGAAATCTACATCGTCATGTCCGGGGAGATGATGGCGCTCTATGCCGCCAACAATATCGCCAAGGGCATCCTGAAATATGCCCATTCGGGCGGCGTGCGGCTCGGCGGACTGATCTGCAACGAGCGTCAGACCGACCGTGAGCTCGACCTGGCCGAAGCACTGGCTTCCAGGCTCAATTCCAAGCTCATCCACTTCGTGCCGCGCGACAACATCGTCCAGCACGCCGAACTCAGAAAGATGTCAGTGATCCAATATGCGCCCGACTCCAAGCAGGCCGGCGAGTATCGCGCGCTGGCCGAAAAGATCCATGCCAATTCGGGCCAGGGCACCATCCCGACACCGATCACCATGGAGGAGCTCGAGGAAATGCTCCTCGACTTCGGCATCATGAAGACCGACGAGCAGATGCTTGCCGAGCTTCAGGCCAAGGAAGCGGCGAAGGCGGCCGCCCAGTAAGGACGATATTGGGCGCTCCTTGAGCTGGCGCGCCTTGCAAAAAACGGCGCCTCGTCGGTGAGGCGTCACCAGACACCTTGAAAGGGGTCCCATGAGCCTGGAATACGAGAATGATGGTGCTCTCCATGCGAAGCTTATTGAGGATGTACTATCGCAATATCCCGACAAAGCGGCGAAGCGCCGCAAAAAGCATCTCAGCGTCGCAAAGAGCGGAGACGAGGCTGGCGAGGAAAGTGAAGTCATTTCCGAATGCGACGTCAAATCGAACATCAAGTCCATTCCTGGTGTGATGACCATACGCGGCTGCGCCTATGCCGGCTCAAAGGGCGTGGTTTGGGGCCCAGTCAAGGACATGGTCCATATCTCGCACGGGCCCGTCGGTTGCGGCCAATATTCCTGGTCACAGCGCCGCAACTACTACGTCGGCACAACGGGCATCGACACGTTCGGGACAATGCAGTTCACCTCCGATTTCCAGGAGAAGGACATTGTCTTCGGCGGCGACAAGAAACTGGAACAGATCATCGATGAGATCGAGGTACTGTTTCCGTTGAACAAGGGCATCACCGTGCAATCCGAATGCCCGATTGGTCTCATTGGCGATGACACCGAGGCAGTTTCTCGCAAAAAGGCCAAGGAGCACGAAAAGACTATCGTGCCAGTGCGCTGCGAGGGCTTCCGCGGCGTTTCGCAATCACTCGGCCACCACATCGCCAATGACTCGATCCGCGACTGGGTCTTCGACAAGAAGGACGTCGAGTTCGAGGCTGGTGCCTACGACGTGAACGTGATCGGCGACTACAATATTGGCGGCGACGCCTGGGCCTCGCGCATCTTGCTTGAGGAGATAGGATTGCGCGTGGTCGGCAACTGGTCGGGCGACGCCACACTCGCCGAGATCGAGCGCGCACCAAAGGCTAAGCTCAATCTCATCCACTGCTACCGGTCGATGAACTACATCTGCCGGCACATGGAGGAAAAGTATGGCGTCGCCTGGATGGAGTACAATTTCTTCGGACCGTCCCAGATCGAAGCTTCCCTCCGCAACATCGCCAAGCATTTCGGGCCGGAAATCGAGGAGAAGGCCGAGAAGGTCATCGCCAAGTACAGACCGCTTGTTGACGCGGTCATCTCCAAGTACCGACCGCGCCTCGAAGGCAACACCGTCATGCTCTACGTCGGCGGCCTGCGCCCCCGTCACGTCATAACAGCTTACGAGGACCTCGGCATGGTCATTGTCGGCACCGGCTACGAGTTCGCCCATAACGACGACTATCAGCGCACCGGCCATTACGTAAAGAACGGCACACTGATTTATGACGACGTTACCGGCTACGAGTTGGAGAAGTTCATCGAGGGAGTTCGCCCCAACCTCGTTGGCTCTGGCATCAAGGAAAAATACCCGGTGCAGAAGATGGGCATTCCGTTCCGCCAGATGCACTCCTGGGACTATTCGGGACCTTATCACGGCTATGACGGCTTTGCCATTTTCGCGCGCGACGTGGATCTTGCCATCAACAATCCGGTCTGGGGCCTCTACCAGGCGCCTTGGAAAGAAAGCCCGCCCCATGGGCAGGCGATAGCTGCCGAATAGACGCCCGTCCCCTGGCCTATTCTCCCCCCAGAGAGACGATGAACCCCCGCGGCTTGTGAGCCTCGGGAAACCGCAAACGTCTCGACGTACCTG
>NZ_RZSW01000376.1:0-6294 GCF_003997375.1 Mesorhizobium sp. M5C.F.Ca.IN.020.29.1.1
CAAGAAGCCTCACCGCGGCAAGCGGACGTTCGACCAGAATGCGCCCAAATTCGAGAAGCGCACACCGTCAGCCGATCAGCGCGCTGCCGCGTTCGAGGCAAAGCCCTGGGCGGGGAAGTCAGCAAAGGCGAAGTTCGAAAAGACCGGACCCGCCAAGAACAAGAAATCGAAGAAGCGGCCGGCTTAGCGACGTGCCGGCATCGTTGGCTTGTCGTGGCCTGCAAGGGGCTGTCTTTCGCTCGATTCAGGTCTGCGCTGCCCCTCATCCGCCTGCCGGCACCTTCCCCGTAAACGGGGAGAAGCCCGCTGGGCGGCGCAGACTTCGACGGTTGGTCGTCTCCCAACACGAGTGGGGCGCTATCTTTTGTCTGAAGCGATTGCTTCCCCATTTCCGCGCATACCCCTTGCGATCTGCCGGAACTTTGAACAGTCTGGCGAGACGCGAATGGGGGTGGGCAGGACATGCGCGGCGAAGTTCTTCACTATGACGAGGACCAGGGCTTCGGTTTCATCACCGGAGCCGATGGCAACCGCTACACGTTCGCGCGCGAGGATCTGCGTCGAGAAGCGTCGATGGCCAGGGGCACGGCCATCGAGTTCCAGCCGGCTGGCGGACGGGCATGCGACGTTTTTTCGATCCGCGCCCAAACCGCCAGTCCGCCGGCCGCCGCAACCGCCGCCCCGGCTCAAACCGCCAATGCGCCCGGGGCGCCGCAACATTTCGGCCGTTCCGCTGGAAATGGTCCCGCCGCGGCTACCGGATTGTGGGATTATTTCTGGCGGGGCCTGACTGAAAATTACTTCAATTTCGCCGGCCGTGCCCGCCGCAAGGAATATTGGGGCTTCTGCCTGTTCTGGACGATCGCGCTGATCGTGGTCGTCGGCGCCGGCCTCTCCATCGACGACACCATGGGCGATCCCGATGGAAGCGAATTGCCGGTGGTGACGGTCGGCCTTTGCGGAATCTTCCTGCTGGCGACAGCGCTGCCATGGATCGGACTGAACGTGCGTCGCCTGCACGACATCGGCTTGACCGGCTGGCTTTTTCTGGTGGTGTTCCTCCCGACCATCGGCTGGCTGATCATCCTGGTCTTCGCGCTGATCCCGACGCAGGCCCGTGAAAACCAATGGGGTCCGGTGCCGACAGGCGTCGGGATTTAGCCGAAAAGTGTATCTTGCCACTACATACAACTGTAGATAGCAATAGGCCGCGATTCAGGGAAGGCAATGCGCGGCACAGTGTACCGCTACAGGCAATGGCGGGAGAAAGCCGATCAACGCCCGACCGACACCCGCGTTGGCGGGCATTCTCGCGCCCGAAGAGGTCCTTGAGAAACAGCAGCCGCTCAAGATCAATGCCGGGATTGCGCGATCGCGACCGAAGCACCCCGCAGACATCGCCCTCGACGAAGGCGAGCGCAAAATGCGGATAGGCAGGGCTTTCGTCGCCGAGCCATTTTTTGCAGCCGATAGAGCGCGGTCGGCGTCGAGCGGCGGCAGCCGGTATTGCACCGCCATCTCATGAGCGCGAGTGCCGCCGGATCCCGGTCGTCGCCCAGCGGACGTCGACCGCCATGGGTTCAACCCAGGAACTTGGCGATGATCGCATCGCCCATCTCAGTGGTGCCGACTTCGGTCATGCCGTCGGACAAGATATCCCTGGTGCGCAAGCCCTGGTCGAGCACGGCGGCGATAGCGCTTTCCAGGCGGTCGGCTTCGGCGACCATGCCGAAGGAATAACGCATGCACATGGCGAAGGAGGCGATCATGGCAATCGGGTTGGCGATGCCCTTGCCTGATATATCGGGCGCCGAACCGTGCACCGGCTCGTAGAGCGCCTTGCGCTTTTTCGTTCTGGCATCCGGCGCGCCGAGCGACGCCGAAGGCAGCATGCCGATCGAGCCGGTCAGCATGGCGGCGATGTCCGACAGCATGTCGCCGAACAGATTGTCGGTGACGATGACGTCGAACTGCTTGGGCCAGCGCACCAGCTGCATGCCGCCGGCATCGGCCAACATGTGATCGAGCTTGACGTCGGCATAGCGCGCCTTGTGGGTCTGCGTGACGACCTCGTTCCACAACACGCCTGATTTCATCACATTGCGCTTTTCCATCGAGGTCACATGGTTGCGGCGTGTCCGCGCGAGCTCGAAGGCGACGCCCGAAATGCGCTCGATCTCGAACGTGTCGTAGACCTGCGTGTCGATGCCGCGCTTCTGGCCGTTGCCGAGATCGATGATCTGCTTCGGCTCGCCGAAATAGACGCCGCCGGTGAGCTCGCGCACGATCAGAATGTCGAGTCCCTCGACCACCTCCTGCTTGAGCGAGGAGGACGCCGCCAGCGCCGGATAGCAAATGGCGGGCCTGAGATTGGCAAACAGCTCCATGTCCTTGCGCAGCCGCAACAGTCCGGCTTCCGGACGCACTTCATAAGGCACCGCATCCCATTTCGGCCCGCCGACGGCGCCGAACAGCACCGCGTCGGCAGCCATCGCCTTGGCCATGTCGGCGTCGGAAATCGCCGCGCCATGCGCGTCGTAGGCGCAGCCGCCGACCAGCCCCTCATCGGTGATGAAGCCGCTACCGAGCTTGTCGTTCATGGCAACGATCAGCTTCTTCACCTCGGCCATCGCCTCGGGGCCGATGCCGTCGCCGGCGAGTAGGAGAAGATTTTTGGAAGCCATCAGAACCGTCCTAAACTGTGGCGCATGACCCCAAAATCGGAATCGATTTCGGAAAGGATCATGCGCAGAACCAAAATTCTACAGCGTCCTTTGCGCGTCCAAAAGGACGCGCGGCGCTGTCGTGAGCCGCGGTCTTGCTAAACGCCAGGCGGGCTATGCGCAAGCTTTGGTTCAGAGCATCTTGGCGATCCTCGTGCTCCATCAATCTTGCCGGACAGCGGGGCGCTGTCCAGCCGACATCGCGCAAGCTTCTGCACCGCCGCCACGCTCAGGCCGTGCGCTTGAGCGCCGTCACTTCGATCTCGATCTTCATTTCCGGCTTGTTGAGCTGGCAGACGATCATCGTCGCAGCCGGCCTGATGTCGCCAAAGGCTTCGCCGAGGATCGGAAAGACGATGTCCACGAAAGCCGCGTCGGTGATGTAGTAATGCGCCCGCACCACATCGGCCATTTCGAAACCGCCGTCCTGCAACGCGTTGGCGATCGTCGCCAGGCAATTGCGCGTCTGCGCCTCGACCGTCTCCGGCATCGACATGGTCGCATAGTCATAGCCGGTCGTTCCGGAAACGAAACACCAGTCGCCCTGTACCACGGCGCGCGAATAGCCGGCGGTCTTCTCGAAGGGCGAGCCGGTGGAGATCAGTTTTCGCATGGTTCCCTCGCACATCCTTTAAGCAATGTTGAGTTGAGCTGAAGAAGTGTCGTCCTGCCATGGGCCAGACGGTGCGGATCGACAGTGCAAAAACCGTGATAGGCATCGGGCCGACGCAGTTGGAAGCGGACCGGCAGCGAACGTCGATAGTTTTTCGGCGGCCAATTTCAGTGGCAAATCGCAACTTTCGAGATTAGCCGAAACACCCCTCCCTTCGTCATCCCAGGGTCTGCGCCGCGTCGCTTCGCTCCTTGCTCCGCCGTGGGACGACGAAGATGTGGTGGGCCTAACGCTAATCGCGAGCGTTGGAGACTTGCGGCCGGAAGCCGATCGGCAGCGGTCCACAGTTCTTTCCAGGCCCAGTCAAAGAGCCAAGTCCCTCTGTGCAGAGAAACCGGCTAGCTTTTTCGACCACGCGCCGCCAGCGTCCGCAGCCTTAGCGCATTGAGGCGGATGAAGCCTTCGGCGTCCTTCTGATCATAAGCGCCACGATCGTCCTCGAAGGTGACCAGCGCGTCGGAATAGAGCGTCTTCTTCGACTTGCGGCCGGTGACGATGACGTTGCCCTTGTAGAGCTTCAGCCGCACCGTGCCTTCGACATCTTCCTGGCTCTTGTCGATCATCGCCTGCAGCATCAGGCGCTCGGGCGCGAACCAGAAGCCGTTGTAGATCAGCTCGGCATAGCGCGGCATGAACTCGTCCTTGAGGTGGGCAGCACCCCGGTCGAGCGTGATCGATTCGATCGCCCGGTGGGCTGATATCAGGATCGTGCCGCCAGGGGTCTCGTAGACGCCGCGCGATTTCATGCCGACGAAACGGTTCTCGACAAGGTCTAGCCGGCCGATGCCGTTGTCGCGGCCGAGATCGTTGAGCGCCGCCAGCATCGTCGCCGGTGACAGCTTCTTGCCATCGAGCGCGATCGGATCGCCCTTCAGGAATTCGATTTCGATCTCGGTGACCTTGTCCGGCGCGTCCATCGGCGAGATGGTGCGCTGATGGACGAATTCCGGCGGCTCGCTCCACGGATCTTCCAGCACTTTGCCTTCGGAGGACGAATGCAGCAGGTTGGCGTCGACCGAAAACGGCGCGTCGCCCCTCTTGTCCTTCGGCACCGGGATCTGGTGCTGCTCGGCGAAATTGATCAGGTCGGTGCGCGACTTGAACGACCAATCGCGCCATGGCGCGATGACCTTGATGTCGGGGTTGAGCGCATAGGCCGAAAGCTCGAATCGGACCTGGTCGTTGCCTTTGCCGGTGGCGCCGTGGGCGATCGCATCGGCGCCGGTTTCTTTGGCGATCTCGACGAGGTGCTTGGAGATCAGCGGCCGCGCGATCGAGGTGCCGAGCAAATAGGTGCCTTCATAGACGGCATTGGCGCGGAACATCGGGAACACGAAGTCGGAAACGAACTCCTCGCGGACATCCATGATACGGATGTCCTTGATGCCCATCATCTCGGCCTTGCGCCGCGCCGGCTCCAGCTCGCCGCCCTGGCCGAGATCGGCGGTGAAGGTGACGACCTCGGCGCCGAGCTCGGTCTGCAGCCATTTCAGGATGATGGAAGTGTCGAGGCCGCCGGAATAGGCGAGCACGACCTTCTTGACGGCTTTTGCTTTTGACATGCTGGGGGACATTGTTGGCGGTTCCGCGACAAGGGTTCTCGGCGGGCGAGGTATCACGCCAATTCCGGCTAGTGCAAGGGACGAAGGGTGCGACAGGCACGCTGGATCAGCTATTGCGCGGTCCAGTCTCTGGCGCAGGCACCCTGCCTGCGCTATAGGCTTCGCCGTCTTACGCCTCCAAAGGCCTGCCGATGTCCTTCATTCCCGACACCTCGACGCTGATCCAGTTCGCCATCGCCACCGTGATCCTGGCGATCACGCCGGGGCCTGATATGACGCTGTTCGTGTCGCGCACGCTGAGCCAGGGCCGCGCCGCCGGCTTTGCCTCGATGGCCGGCGCACTGTGTGGTACGCTGATCCACACGACGCTGGTGGTGGTCGGCGTCTCGGCGCTGATCGTCGCCTCGCCGGGGGCCTTTCTCGCGCTCAAGGTTTTCGGCGCCGGCTATCTCGTCTTCCTGGCCTGGCAGGCAATCACCAGGGGGTCGGCCTTTTCGCCGGAGAAGAAGAGCGGGCCTGAGATTTCTCTGTTCCGCGCCTGGGCGGCAGGGCTCGGCGTCAATCTACTCAACCCGAAGATCATCCTGTTCTTCATGACCTTCCTGCCGCAGTTCGTCTCCGCCCATGATCCGAACGCGCCCGGAAAGCTGTTCTTCCTCGGCGCGATGTTCGTCGTTTTGTCGATCCCGGTAACAGCGCCGATGGTCTTTGCGGCAGAGAAATTCTCGACGGCGATGAAGGCCAGCCCGCGGGTGACGCGCGGCGTCGACTATCTGTTCGCCGGGGTGTTTTCGGCCTTCGCGCTCAAGATCCTGACCGCCCAGGCGAAATAGGGTTTCCGATTTTGCGCCAGCTTCCGGCCCAGCGCCCGGCGCTCAGCCAGTAGAAAATGCCGCCGACCATGCCGCAGCCGACCACGGCAGCGACGACGCGCGGATCGGTGATCTCGAAATTGGCATGGGAGGTCTGGTAGGCGAAGCCGAGGAAAACCGCAGCGACCACCGCACCCGCCAGCGCGTAGAACAGCCAGTCGCGCCGGCCGAAGAACTCGGAGACGAGGATGGCGATGGCCGCCGGCATGAAGGCGAAATAGGCGACGAACAGCGCGACGAAGGGAACGGAAAACCATAGCGAGGCCTGCGCCGCCGGTTGCGTCTCGTCCGTCATCAGTCCCAGCGACGCCAGAAACATGATGTTGAGGAAGGCGCTGGCCGCCAGCGCGGCGACGACATAGCCGATCAGGATGACGGCGAAGCGAATGAGATAGGCGACAAGGCGGTTCACGCCTCGCCGTGCCCCGCGATCATCATCGCTTCCAGCGCCAGCCGGTCGACCT